>JBNMGS010000324.1:0-3008 GCA_050872365.1 Lachnospira sp. | reverse complement strand
CCTTATAATGGAAGATGGTGGTTTCACAGCATTGCTTGAATGGATAAGAAAAACCTTTAAGGGAAAGAAAGGCGGACAACTTGGAGTAGGGCTTTTGGTTGGAACCATGGATATAGCAACAGCCAACAATACAGTAGCAATAGTTATGGCTAATCCGATAGCTAAGGAGATGTCTAAAACATACGGCATATCTAATAAGAAAACAGCTTCACTTCTTGATACATTTTCGTGTATATTTCAGGGAGTGATACCTTATGGAGCACAGATGCTTGTGGCTATATCAGCTGCGAGTGAACTGGGTTATGCCACATCTGCATTCCAGATAATACCGGTTTTGTTTTACCCGTTTATGTTGTTTATAAGTTCACTTATATGGATATATATTATACCAGCAGATAAATAATACATTGCTTTTATATCAAAATATATGCTATGTGTCAGTGGTACATGTTTATCACGGAGCGGAGTGTAGATGTTAGAGTGCGCTGCACGGAACAATCTGAATATTTTCAAAATGAAAATTAAAACTAAGTATATGTGTTTTTCAAGAACATGATGTGATATATAAAGTTTAAAAACTGTATTTAACTTGATATTGTATAACGAAACCGTATCTGATAGAATTGTATTTAACAGATACGGTTTTAAATTGTATAAAAATTTTGCTTGCCAAAACCAGGAGGTGTATAAGATGTCAGATACATCAGCTAAAAACGATATGGAATTTAATGAAAAAGCTTATATGAATAAGAAACTGCTGTTATGTTACATGATTATTTCAGCAGTGCTTTTTATTGCTTATATTGTGGAAGTTGTTAAGGGAAACAGGACAGTACTATATGTTGCGATTTTTTCAGCAATTCTTATAATACCAGTTATAGCAGCTTCACTTGTGTATAAGAAAAATGCAGAAGCTAAGCTTGTTAGAAGTATAACAGCATTATGATATGGCATATTATATGCATTTGTTTTGTGGACATCAGTCAGTATACTTTCTTTTACATATGCTATACCTATGATTATAGCAATATCTGTGTTTGCAAATAAAATGTATACATTAAAAGTAGGAATAGCATGTGCTTTTATTAACATTGTATATATAATTATACGATATGTTTCAGTTGGCATTTCAAGTGCTGATATTGTCAATTATGAGATACAGGTTGCTGTTATGGCTCTTATAGTTGCATTTTCATATATTACTACAGAGGCATTGCAGAATATATCAGATTATAAGCTTAAGTCAATAGAAGCTGAAAAGCAAAAATCAGATGCAATGCTTGAAAAGATAGTAAGCGCTAATGATAATCTTCAAAGTGAGATAGCACAGATAACCGAAGAGTCAAAGAATATGGCTTTACAAGGAGAAAACAGTCAGTTAGCGGTTTCACAGATGGTTTCAGGTGCTAATGAACTTGCCACAACTGTACAGAACCAGCTTGAGATGACGGAAAGCATAGGAAAACTTACAGGGGAAGCAAGACAGCTCATAGAAGATATAAAGAAACAGTTTGATATTACTTCTTCTACAACAGATGATGGCAATCAGAACATGGAAAAGCTTGCCGACGTTTCTAATGAAAGTAAGAATATAGGCAGCGAAGTAAGTAAAAGTATGGAAGAGCTATCAGCTAAGTCAGAAGAAGCCAAGTCTATACTTGAGATGATTAATGGAATAACAAGACAGACAGCACTTCTTGCACTTAACGCAAGTATAGAAGCAGCAAGAGCTGGCGAGGCAGGTGCAGGATTTGCAGTAGTAGCAGACCAGATAAAGAAGCTTGCAGAAGAAACACAAAAGTCAACAGAAGATATAGCTGATATCATTGGTGCTCTTTCAATGCAGGCTGAGAATGCAGGTAACAGTGTAGATAATCTTCTTAAGGCTAATGAAACACAGCTTGAGCTTGTAGATAAATCCAAGAAGTCTTTTGATACAATAAAAGAAGATATAGATGATATCAAGACAAAGGTAGATAACGAATATCAGTATATGGATAATATAACGACAAGTAATGATGAGATTACACAGCACATAGAAAGTCTTAGTGCATTCAGCGAAGAACTTCTTGCTAATACAGAGAATACGCAGGAGTTAAGTAATAAGACTATCAATGGTACTAAGAATATTAATAATCTGCTCGAAGCTGCTATGAAAGAAATGGAAAAGCTTCAGGGTATTATAGATAGCAAATTGTAAGATTGCTGGTAATTTGAAAGCTGATATGAATAAAGTTAGCAATACTAATAGTTTGAATGAAGTTAATAGTATTGGTGATGCAAGTGATATTAATAATGCTGATACTATTGAAAAATAAAAAGTACATATTAAAATGATAAGGAAGATAATGTTTTGAAAAATAATGTGGAAGACAGCAGAGCAGAAACAGCTTATAATGGAAGAAAAAGTAATATTATTCTTATAGGAATGCCTGGTAGTGGAAAAAGCACATTAGGAGTAGTGCTTGCTAAAAAACTGGGATATTCATTCATAGATTCAGATATAGTAATTCAGGACACTTATGGATGTACACTTGAGCAGCTTATAGATAAACATGGTGATGCAGGTTTTATACAGATTGAGAATGATGTGAACTGCCATATATCACCAGAGCACACGATTATAGCGACTGGCGGAAGTGCAGTATATGGAAAAGAGGCTATGAAGCATTTTAAGCAGATAGGAACAGTTATATATCTTAAAGTGTCAGAAAAAGAACTTGAATCACGGCTTGGAAGCCTTAAGGAACGTGGAGTTGTATCTAATGGCAAGTCAACTATTGAGGAGATATTTACTGACAGGAAAAGATTGTATGAAAAGTATGCGGACATGATTATTGAGCAGGAAGGTATGGACATAAGAGCAATAGTTGAAGACATGTATGCTAAAATTACAAAAATGCACAATTAAAATAGCAACGATTTTAAATATGAGCTATAAGATAAATTATCAGATGAGGTGATTTATAAAATTAATTAAAAATTTTAAAAATTTAATAATTATTATG
>JBNMGS010000323.1:0-3021 GCA_050872365.1 Lachnospira sp. | reverse complement strand
CTTTTCTGAAAGTTTTCTGTCAAGCACAAGCTCCATATTACCGGTTCCCTTGAATTCCTCAAATACAACATCATCCATCTTACTTCCCGTCTCAACAAGTGCTGTTGCAAGTATAGTAAGACTTCCACCTTCTCTCATATTACGTGCAGCACCAAAGAATCTTTTCGGCATATGAAGTGCTGCTGGATCAAGACCACCTGATAATGTACGTCCACTTGCCTGTACCGTAAGATTATATGCTCTTGCCAGTCTTGTGATACTATCAAGAAGAATTATTACATCCTGCTTCTGCTCAACAAGTCTTTTAGCTCTTTCTATAGTCATTTCTGACACTCTTCTATGTCTTTCTGGAAGTTCATCAAATGTCGAATAAATAACCTCAACATTATCTCCTACTATTGATTCCCTTATATCTGTAACTTCCTCTGGACGTTCATCTATAAGAAGAATCATAAGATGCATCTCCGGATTATTCTTGGTTACAGCATTGGCTATCTGCTTAAGGAGTGTTGTCTTACCTGACTTTGGCTGTGATACTATCATACCTCTCTGTCCTTTTCCTATTGGAGAGATAAGATCCACCATTCTCATAGCAATTGTGTTAGAATTCTTCTCAAGATGTATTCTTTCGTTAGGAAATATAGGTGTAAGTGTTTCAAATGCCCTTCTTCTCTGTGCCACTATAGGACTAAGCCCATTAACAGTCTCTAAGAAACTGAGAGCAGAAAACTTTTCATTCTGTGTCTTAGGTCGTTTAGGTCCCCTTATAATATCTCCTGTTTTTAGATTAAACTTTCTTATAAGAGCAGGTGCAACATACACATCATTATCTCCTGGAAGGAAATTCTCGCATCTTATAAACCCATATCCTTCCTGCAGTACTTCAAGTATGCCATCTGCCATCTCAGGTTCTCTTTCTTCCTCACCTGGCTGATTCTGACTTTGATTGTTATCTGTATGTCTGTTATCATATGATGTTCTTTCATCATTAACAGTTCCCGCTGCTGTATGTCTTTCATAACGCGCAGTTCTTCTTGTTGATATCGTTCTTTCTCTTTGATCTGTATCTGATTCCTTTTCTTCATTTATATTGCTGTCATTCTTTGATTCATACGTATCAAGCTTCTTATACTCTTTGTTTTTTTCCTCTTTAACTTCATCTGCTATCTTTTCGTCAGATAATTCAGCATTACCTTTTTCATCAACTGTTTTTTTTGATTTTTCCTTTTCTTCTGCATCATTAGCTGCTAATATCGCATCTATAAGCTCACTTTTCCTCATAGTAGATATATTTTTAATATTTTTGTCCTTTGCAAATTCTTTCAGCACACTTACTGAAAGTGTTTCAAGTTTCTCTCTCATTCAACATCCTCCTGATAATAATGTCTATAATTTCTAAAATCATAATACCTGACAGTCTATGTAAAACCATATCTCTAAAATTTATGAATATTGTATTATACCTGTGTACACATAACACATAAACTCTCACATCTGTCGGTTAACAGCAATTACTCTTACAGACATATGTACACTATGGTGTATTCAGCAGAATACATTCAATATATAAATACTCAATTATAATTCTAATCATCCTTGACTATAATGTTATCTGGGAACCGATACTGATATATGTATCTTAGATTTCTAACCTATTATACAATATTTTTTTCAGAAATGAAAGACTTATATTGATGATATTTTTAGCTTGTGCTATTATAAGTATATCAGGGGATTATATCCCCGCGTTTTATGGCGCACTTTTTGATGGTTTATTATCATCTATTTATATAATGAAAGGAACATATATATCATGACAAATGCAGAAAAAGCTTTACAGCTTCATGAAGAATGGAACGGAAAGTTCGAAACAACACCTAAAATGAGTATTACAACAAGAGAAGACCTGGCACTTGCTTATACACCTGGCGTAGCTGAACCTTGTAAGGTTATCGCCAAAGATAAAGAAGCAGCCTATAAATACACAATCAAAGCCAATACAATTGCTGTTGTATCTGATGGAAGTGCTGTTTTAGGACTTGGAAACATCGGTGCCCATGCAGCTATGCCTGTTATGGAGGGAAAAGCTGTTTTATTTAAATCTTTCGGTGGTGTTAATGCTGTACCTATATGCCTTGATACCCAGGATACTGAGGAAATCATTAAAACAGTTGTTAATATAGCTCCTGCATTTGGCGGAATCAATCTTGAAGATATATCTGCTCCAAGATGTTTCGAAATAGAATCAAGATTAAAGGAACTTCTTGATATACCTGTATTCCATGACGACCAGCATGGAACTGCTATTGTTGTACTTGCCGGCATTATCAACGGACTTAAAGTTACAGGTAAAACAAAGGAAGAATGTAAGGTGGTAATCAATGGTGCTGGTTCAGCCGGAGTTGCCATCACCAAGCTTCTTCTTACTTATGGTTTTAAGCATGTTACAATGTGTGATAAATCAGGAATTCTTTCAAAAAAGAGCGATGGTCTTAACTGGATGCAGGAATCCATGATGGATGTAACTAATCTTGAAGGAAAAACCGGTTCACTTGCTGATGCACTGGTTGGTGCTGATGTATTCGTTGGTGTTTCTGCACCTAATATTGTATCAGCAGATATGGTTAAAACTATGAACAAGGATGCCATAATATTTGCCATGGCTAATCCTGTACCTGAGATTATGCCAGATGTTGCTAAAGCTGCTGGTGCAAGAGTTGTAGGCACTGGTCGTTCTGATTTTCCTAACCAGGTTAATAACGTAATAGCTTTCCCTGGTATATTTAAAGGTGCTCTTGAAGGTCGTGCCACACAGATAACAGAAGAAATGAAGCTTGCTGCTGCACTTGCTATTGCTAACCTGATACCTGATTCTGAGCTTTCTGATACTAATATTCTTCCAGAAGCTTTTGACCCACAGGTTACAGATGTTGTAGCTAAAGCTGTTATGGATCATATCAAGTAATGTTACCATACTATTATTCATTGAATGAATATCTTAAAAAAGAATATGGTCATAAG
>JBNMGS010000322.1:0-3024 GCA_050872365.1 Lachnospira sp. | reverse complement strand
GTATATTATACAATTGTATATTGGTTAGTGGCATAATTAAGTAGTTTTAAAGTAGTTATAAGTATTTTTAAGTAGCTAAATCAATCTTGTTTATTTAATTTTAATATGTTACAATATTTAACATTCTTTCAATAATAGTGAGAGAATTACAGCTGATTAAGAAAGGAATTAATTAAAATGAGTGGCGTAAGAAGAGTTTTTGTTGAAAAGAAGAAGCCTTTTGCAGTTAATGCAAAGGAACTTCACGATGAAATCACCGGATATCTTGGAATAAAAGATATCACAGATGTAAGAGTGCTTATTAGATATGATATTGAGAATCTCTCAGATGATACATATAATAAAGCACTCACTACTGTATTCTCAGAACCACCTGTAGATGATGTTTATGAAACAGAATTTACAGCTGCTGATGATGACTATGTATTCTCTGTTGAATACCTTCCTGGACAGTTTGACCAGAGAGCAGATTCAGCCGAACAGTGTGTTAAGTTTCTCAACGAGAATGAAACTCCGGTAATTAAGACAGCAACTACTTATATTATCTCTGGAAAGCTTACAGATGATGATAAGGATAAGATTAAGAACCATTGTATTAATCCAGTTGACTCAAGAGTGGCTGATGAGAATATTCCACAGACTCTTGTTACTAAGTTCGATACGCCAGCTGATGTTATTATATTTGATGGCTTTAAGGACATGGATGAAGATAAGTTAAAGGCTTTATATGCTTCACTTGGCCTTGCCATGACATTTAAGGATTTTAAGTTTATTCAGGATTATTTTAAGAATGAAGAGAACAGAAATCCATCTATGACTGAGATCAGAGTACTTGATACATACTGGTCTGATCATTGCCGTCACACAACATTTGCAACAGAGTTGAAGAATGTTACATTTAAGGACGGTTTCTACAGAGCTCCTATGGAAGAAACATATAACAGATATCTATCTGACAGAGCAGTTATTTACAAGGATAGAAAAGATAAGTTTGTATGTCTTATGGATTTAGCCCTTATGGGTATGAAGAAACTTAAGGCAGAAGGAAAACTTGCTGATCAGGAGGAATCTGATGAGATTAATGCCTGCTCTATAGTAGTTCCTGTTGAGATTGACGGAAAGACAGAGGAGTGGCTTGTTAACTTTAAGAATGAAACACACAATCACCCAACAGAAATAGAGCCTTTCGGTGGTGCTGCTACATGTCTTGGCGGAGCTATAAGAGACCCGCTTTCAGGACGTACATATGTATATCAGGCTATGCGTATAACTGGTGCAGCAGACCCTACAGTTCCAGTAGCAGACACACTTCACGGAAAGCTTCCACAAAGAAAGATAGTTACAGAGGCAGCACACGGTTACAGTTCATATGGTAATCAGATAGGTCTTGCTACAGGCTACGTTAAGGAAATATATCACCCAGATTACGTTGCAAAGCGTATGGAGATAGGTGCAGTTATAGCAGCAGCACCAAGAAGTGCAGTTAAGAGAGAGAATTCTGACCCGGGAGATATCATTATTCTTCTTGGCGGACGTACAGGACGTGATGGCTGTGGTGGCGCTACAGGTTCATCTAAGGTTCACACAGAAGAGTCTATAGAGACTTGTGGAGCTGAGGTCCAGAAAGGTAATGCACCTACAGAGCGTAAGATGCAGAGATTATTCAGAAGACCAGAGGTTACAAAGCTTATTAAGAAGTGTAACGATTTTGGTGCAGGCGGAGTGTCAGTAGCCATTGGTGAGCTTGCAGATGGTCTTACAGTTGACCTTGATAAGGTTCCTAAGAAGTATGAAGGACTTGACGGAACAGAGCTTGCTATATCTGAATCACAGGAACGTATGGCAGTTGTAGTTGATCCTTCGGATGTTAAGGAATTCCTAGCATATGCAGCAGAGGAAAATCTTGAAGCTGTTGAGGTCGCAGTTGTTACTAAAGAACCTAGACTTGTACTTAACTGGAGAGGTAAGGACATCGTTAATATTTCAAGAGCATTTCTTGATACTAACGGTGCACATCAGGAAACATCTGTACTTGTAGATATACCTGATGAGAATGAGAATTATCTTAAGGCAGAAGAAGTTGAAGATGTTAAGGGTAAGTGGCTTAAGACACTTGCAGATCTTAACGAGTGTTCACAGAAAGGTCTTGTTGAAAGATTTGATGGTTCAATTGGTGCCGGTTCAGTACTTATGCCATATGGTGGTAAGTACCAGCTCACAGAAACCCAGGCTATGGTTGCAAAGCTTCCAGTGCTTAAGGGTAAGTGTGATACAGTAACTATGATGGCTTATGGTTTTGATCCATATCTTTCTAAGTGGAGTCCATATCATGGAGCTATGTATGCAGTTACAGACTCAGTTGCTAAGATTGTTGCTGCTGGTGGTGATTACAGCAAGATTAGATTTACATTCCAGGAATACTTTAGAAGAATGACTGAGGATCCTTCAAGATGGAGTCAGCCTTTTGCAGCACTTCTTGGTGCTTATGAGGCACAGCTTGGATTTGGACTTCCATCTATCGGTGGAAAGGACTCTATGTCAGGAACATTTGAACATATAGATGTACCACCTACATTATGCTCATTTGCAATAGATGTAGCTAAGGAGAAGGATATTATCACACCAGAATTAAAGAAGGCTGGCAATGTTCTTGTAAGATTTGACATTGAAAGAGATAAGTATGACCTTCCTGTATTCTCACAGATTAAAGAGCTTTATGCAGGAGTACATGAGGCTATCCAGGCAGGTGCTGTTGTATCAGCATATGTACTTGATTCTAATGGTTTAGTTCCTGCTATAAGCAAGATGGCATTTGGTAACAAGTTAGGTGTTGCAGTTGATTCATCAGTATCTGAGGAAGAACTTTTTGCACCTGCTTATGGATGCATAGTTGCAGAGGTTAAGGCAGATAAGCTTGCAGATATCAAGACAGCATATACTAAAGTTGGTGTTGTTACTGATGAGGCAAGATTCACATATAAGGATATGTCTATTAATGTAGAGGAAGCTTTAAGTGTATGGAAG
>JBNMGS010000321.1:0-3046 GCA_050872365.1 Lachnospira sp. | reverse complement strand
TTTCTTGCTACATATAAACCAACATATACATAATTTGAATCTATAGATGTAAGCTTGAAATCAAATCCGCCTGTTACAGTTCCATTATCACCAAATGTACATGCATAGCCATCACTGTTGCTTTCTATCTTAAGTGCATATGTCTGTCCAGCCTCAACCTTGCTTGCACATTTTGTACCCTGTGTAAGTACTCCGCTCTTTCTTGCAAAACAACTCCATGCGTCTGTTCCATTCTTAAGCATTAAAGGACCTGCTGCAACATAATCGCCCATGGCATCTGCCATATTAGTGTCGATATACATTTCATCTCTTGCCATAAGTCCGAATGATACCTGATTATTTCCATTGTCTATAGAATTGACTGTAGCATTGGCTGTTAATACAAAATTACTGTTAGCTGGTACCTTGTAATAATACATTGCAATACCATCTACTGTTGATGCAATCTTACCCTTGTTGCCTCTTACTGCCATATGGATAGTTCCATCTGCATTGCCTTCAAGTGTAAAATTATCCTTAGTAGGAACGCCGCCTACATTTCCAAATACAGAGCCTTTGAACACTCCTGCATCTTCCCATAATTCACTCTGCTTAAGGTCACTTGAATACTCTGCTTCCTTATAATCAGGATTAGACTTAAGTGTATCTGCCTTAACAGGTGCATCTTTAGCTGTAATATGTTCTGATATTCCTGCAACTTTAAGTTCCTTTATAGTCTTAGTTACAAGATATGCGTTATATGTACCACCATAGATGTTAGTATGTGTATTATCAACACTTGTGTTCTTAGAAGATAACCACGCATGAAGATTAATTGTTTCATCCGGACCTAATGTATCATATAACTCCTTAGTCATCTTTGTCATATCAACGACAGGAATGTTAAGATCAGATCCAAGATTTCTTATAGACTGTGCATAATCTCCTCCCTTATATGTAACACCATCTACAACTACATCCTTTGTGATATGAAGGTTACTATCTGACCATTCTTTAGTTGCTGTTCTCCTTACTATAGGTGTGCAGAGAATAACAGTTGTGCCTGCTTCCTGTGCCGGCTTAATATAATTCTCATATAAAGAATTGGCAAATGAACCTTCTGTTTTATAGTCTCCGTTAGGGTCTGTATATCTATCGGCTTCTGCCTTCTCATCATTATGTCCAAAACCGATAAGAAGATAATCACCCTTTTTCATGCCGTCTTTAAGTTCTTTATATTCTTTATCAGCAACATAGCTCTTAGAGCTTCTTCCTGATAAAGCTATATTCTTAACTTCATATGTTCCATCAAGATACTTGTCAATCTGTGTACCCCATCCGTATCTAGGATAATAATACTTGTCAGTGAAACTGCTTACTGTCGAATCACCTATTATCCATACTGTCGGCTTACTGCTGTCTGTTTTGGCTGCTTCATCAGCCATAGCCATAACGCTCCAGCCTATACTCATAACAAGTAAAAGCAATGCGCTAAGTAGACAGCTTATACGTTTTCTGCTTCTTTTCTTCATTGTAAACGACCTTTCCTTTCTTCCTTTATGGCATTTCTGCCTCTTTTTAGTGAATTATAAAGTATGAACCAATGTCAAGGTCAATAGTTTTTACACATTTAACAGCTGATTGTTTTTTTATCAATACAAAATGCCCAATTATATCTTAAATATAAAATGCTGCTATATACATCATCCATATTTATTAAGATACAACCAGGCAATAAACTGTATTTATACAAATTGTTAAAACACAATCAGAAAATTAATCATTTTTATTTAATCTGTTTAGATACATACAATCAATAAAATAAACCATATTTATAAAATCATATATCAGAAATATCCGCCTTTTTTACTGGTATACTCATAAGTATATACATAACCTCATCGTCGCTGTCATCATCCCTGACCTTTGTTATAACTATACCTGTAATATCCCCGTCAGGTACAAGATTATGCTCTTTCATATATTCAAGGTGCCGTCCTATCATAATCTCCCTGATTTCATTCTCTGACCTTTCAAGCATCTTGCTTATCTTGGCTGGAACTTTGGATATCCCCATAACTGATGGTTTTGGTACATATTTTTGTGCATATTCGTTAATATGCAGATTATATTTTTCAAGATGTTCTTCCTTAATAGAATATCCGCAGCTTACGGTAAAATGTCCTGCAGCCAGTTCGCTTTCTGGAATTATATATATATGCTGGATTTCTGGTGAATTATACAAAAACTCCTTTAACTGTTCTAACCTTCCTGGCTCCTGAAGCAGTTTATCACCTTTTTTATACAGTACATAATACATCGGCTGACTTTGTTTTTCATATATATCCGTACTGGTTGCTGCCTTTTTCATAAGCACACAATCATCCTTAAGTCTGTGCCTTAAGTATGTCATATAAGCAATCTGTTTATCCATCTGCTGCATACGCTCCTGGCATGCTTCTATTGTTTCATCAAGTGTATAATTCTGCATCTTACTTATCTGTTCATGCGTAAACCCATACTTTATATGCATCTTGGCATTCAGTACACCAAATACTCCATCATCATCATAATATCTGTATCCACTGTTTTCATCTCTTACAGCAGATATATACCCCATATCCTCATACCTTCTTACTGTATTCGTTGATACATCCAAAAGCTTGGCAAGATCACTTATCTTATACCTCATATTTTTGCCTCTTTCTTTAGCATATGTTATATACATTATATATCATTTTCCATTCATTATTTCAAGTTATCAGCTAAGCTCTGCGATTCCTGATAATCTTACATACCTGTCTGATATCCTGTACCATGTTGGAAAGTCCACAACACCTGTCTGTGGCATATTGTTAATCCTCTGGAACTGTCTTACCGCTTCAGCTGTGCGTTCTCCATATATTCCATCTACTGACAATGCCGGAATGGCATTATAATAATCACCGATGAGATTAAGCTGCTCCTGAAGCTGTCTTACTTTCTGTCCGGATGAGCCTATATCAAGGTCAGCTCCCGGCCACGATGACGGGATTCCCTGTATCTGTTCTGCCGTGTTGATGTACAT
>JBNMGS010000320.1:0-3046 GCA_050872365.1 Lachnospira sp. | reverse complement strand
CATAAAAAGCATAATGAAATTCTATTTATTATACAAAATATACAAAAATAATTATGAATATTTGTAAATGATGATGATTGATTATGAACGAATATGGAGTTATTATAATAGCAACTTAAAGATACGTGACAAGAAAGGAGGGATAAAGATGATATATACAGTTACATTTAATCCATCGTTAGATTATATAGTTTCAGTTGATGATTTCAAGCTTGGAATGACTAACAGAACAAGCAGTGAGCAGATGTTAGCAGGAGGCAAAGGAATTAACGTTTCAATAGTACTTAAGAATCTGGGACTTAATAATACAGCCTATGGTTTTATTGCCGGATTCACAGGAGATGAGATAAGTACTAGACTTGATAAGGCTGGTATTAATGCGGATTTTATAAAGGTAGATAAAGGAATGTCCAGGATTAATCTTAAGTTAAAATCTATAGATGGAACAGAGATTAATGGACAAGGACCAGATATCAAAAAAAAAGATATAGAATGTCTTATGAACAGACTTAATAGTCTTAAATCAGGAGATGTTTTAGTGCTGGCAGGAAGTATTCCATCATGTATTCCAGATGATATTTATATGAATATCATGAAGTCGCTTGATGGCAGGGGCGTTATGGTTGTTGTTGATGCAACAAGCAGTCTTCTTATGAATGTTCTTAAGTATAAGCCATTTCTTATAAAGCCTAACCAGCATGAGTTAGGAGATATATTTGGTGTTACTCTTAATACAAGGGAAGATGTTGTACCATATGCCAGAAAGTTAAAAGATATGGGGGCGGTTAATGTTCTTATATCTATGGGTGGAAAAGGCGCAGTGCTGATAGCAGATGATGATAAAGTTTATATGGCAGATGCACCACATGGTACACTTAAGAATTCTGTAGGTGCAGGTGATTCCATGGTAGCAGGATTCATAACAGGCTGGCTTAAAGAACACAGTTATAAGAAGGCATTTAAGATGGGAATAGCTGCTGGAAGTGCAAGTGCATTTTCAGATAATCTGGCAACTAAGGATGAGGTAGATAATCTTATCAGCAGGATTGAGGTTGTGCAGGCCGGTTAAATGAATCAGCATATGGTTTCATATGAATCATATGTAATCAGCAATTATTGGAAATAAAAGGGATATAAATAGCATAAAATATGTGACAATAAAATTAAATAAAAATCAAAAGATTGGAGGAATGGGCATATGAGGATTACAGAACTTTTAAATCCTGTTAGTATTGACCTTAATGCAACACCTAAGGACAAGAATGATACTATCAGACAGGCGGTTGCACTTATGGCAAAGAGCGGAAACATAAGTGATATTGAAGCCTATACTAAGCAGGTTATGGCAAGGGAAGAGGAAAGTACTACAGGAGTAGGCGATGGAATAGCAATTCCGCATGGAAAGTGTGATGCAGTAACAAAGCCAGGTCTTGCAGCAATGATAATAAGAGATGGTGTTGATTATGATTCACTTGATGGTGAACCGGTGAATGTACTTTTTCTTATAGCGGCTCCGAATACCAAGGATAATGTACATCTGGATGTCCTTAGTAAGTTATCAGTGCTTCTTATGGATGAGGATTTTATAGCAAAACTTAAAGCAGCGAAAACAGCAGAGGAGTTTATTAAAGTTATTGATTCAGCAGATGAAGAAAGCGCGGATATAGATGAAAGACTAGAAGAGACAGCAAAAGAGCCAGCTAAGATACTTGCTGTGACATCGTGTCCAACAGGAATAGCACATACTTATATGGCTGCAGAAGGACTTGAAAAGGCAGCTAAGAAGTTAGGCTGTACAGTAAAAATCGAAACAAGAGGTTCTGGCGGAGCGAAGAACGTTCTGACAGATGAAGAGATAGAAGCAGCATATTGTATAATAGTTGCAGCAGATGCCAAGGTACCAATGGCAAGGTTTGAGGGTAAAAAGGTGATAGAGTGCCAGGTATCAGATGGTATTAACAAGGCGGAAGAACTTATAAAGAGAGCTATGAATGGTGATGCACCTGTATATGAAGCTAAAGGAATAAACGCAGATGGAAATGATAAATCTGTATCTGCAGATAAAAAGAGTAAATCAGGTGGCATAGGACACCAGATATATATGCAGCTTATGAATGGTGTTTCTCATATGCTTCCATTTGTAGTTGGCGGTGGTATTCTCATAGCCATAGCATTTCTTATAGATGGACTTAATGTTGATATGAACAGCCTTACAGAGGCGGAAAGAGCTAATTTTGGTACGATTACACCAGTTGCAGCATTGTTTAAGACAATAGGTGGAGCAGCTTTTGGTTTTATGCTTCCAGTGCTTGCAGGTTTTATAGCTATGGCAATAGGTGACAGACCGGCACTTGCACTTGGTTTTGTTGGTGGATATATAGCAGCTAACGGCAAGTCAGGTTTTCTTGGTGCACTTGTAGCTGGTTTTGTGGCAGGTTATGTAATAGTAGGACTTAGAAAGCTGTGTGATAAGCTTCCGGAAGCACTCGAAAAGATAGCGCCGGTTCTTATATATCCTGTAGTTGGAATATTAGTGATTGGGCTTGGTATGACTTATATTATAGAGCCTGTTATGGGAGCTATTAATATGGGACTTAATTCATTCCTTGTAGGTATGGGTAGTTCAAGCAGAGTCATATTAGGATTTATATTGGCTGCTATGATGGCTATAGATATGGGTGGTCCATTTAACAAGGCAGCATATGTGTTTGGTACGGCGGCTATAGCCTCTGGTAATTACGATATAATGGCAGCAGTTATGATAGGTGGTATGGTTCCACCTTGTGCAATAGCACTTGCTACACTTCTTTTCAAGAATAAGTTCACTAAAGAAGAAAGACAGGCAGGACCTACCAACTTTGTTATGGGACTTGCATTTATAACAGAGGGAGCTATTCCTTATGCAGCAGCAGATCCTTTACATGTTTTACCTGCATGTATCATAGGTTCAGGTATAGCAGGAGCTATAAGTATGATATTCAAATGCACACTTATGGCACCTCATGGTGGAATATTTGTATTCCCGGTTGTAGGTAATCCATTATAT
>JBNMGS010000319.1:0-3050 GCA_050872365.1 Lachnospira sp. | reverse complement strand
TTCCAGCTCTGAACGGCAATATATTACTATATATTATTTACTTCACCGTGTATGTCCGAAAAAGCCATTGCTTTTCCGGACTGTCGGGCTTTCGCCCTATCAGACAAAAGTCTAACAACGTGCTTTGTGCGAGCACAGCACTTTGTTATTCTTTTGTCTGTCACGGCTCAATGCTTACGCATATTATACCTAAAGATACTTCTTAAGTGTTTCCCTTACAGCACCTTTTCCTGATATTTCTTCGACAAACATTTCTTCGATCTTATCACCTATTCCTGCTTCATATAAATTTATACCAAATATATTAGCATTTGACAATAAGTTCTTAAGCTGACCTGTGTAAGATGATGGATCTCCAAATACAATGCCATCAAGCTGTCCTTTTAACTCATCAGCCATAGGGTCTGGTGATAATTCAAATGCTTCACCATTATCATCAACTCCAAGAAGATACCTGCACCAGCCCGCTATTGCAAGTGGAATAGCAGTAAGAGCCTTTGCACTTCCATCCTTTGCAACATATGACTTTATAGTTTCTCCATATCTTATTCCAACCTTCTGTGATGTATCTGTTGCAATTCTTTGTGGTGTGTCAGGCATAAATGGATTAGGTATACGCACATTGATAACCTCATCAGCAAATTTCTGTGGGTCTATAATACCAGGATTAGTAACAACCGGCATACCTTCAACAAGTCCTATTTTTCTTACAAGCTCTGAAAGCTCCTTATCCTTCATCTCGGCAGCTATCAGATCATAACCCAGTACACAGCCATATACTGCAAGTGCTGTATGCAGTGGATTAAGACATGTTGTAACTTTCATTCTCTCAACCTTGTTAACTGTATCTCTGTCAGTCATATATACTCCGGCCTTTTCAAGCTGCGGTCTTCCATTCGGGAATCTGTCCTCTATAACAAGATACTGTGGTCCCTCTGCATTAACAAATGGAGCTATATAAGTCCTCTTTGATGTAACAACAGGAGACATATCCTCAACTCCGGCTTCTTCTAGTGACTTGGCTACAGTATCTGCTGGTCTTGGAGTAATTTTATCTATCATAGACCATGGGAAAGATATTGTATTTTCATCATTGACATATTCTACGAAATCTTCGCCAACGAATCCTTTTTTCTGCCATTCACCAACCATTTCTGTTATCGAATTTCTTAACTTCTCACCATTATGTGAGCAGTTATCCATAGACACAACTGCCAAAGGTGCCTTGCATGTATTAAATCTTTCTAATAAAAGAGCTGCCACTACAGCCATAGCTGATGTTGCCTTGTCAGGACCATTATCTATATCACTTCTTATAAATGGAAAATACTCTCCCTTTGCATCATGAAGTGCATATCCTTTTTCTGTTATTGTAAATGAAATCATCTGAAGCTCAGGGCTTGCAAATATTTTCTTTAATCTTGACCATTCAACATCTACTGATGACTGTGCCTTTATAGCCTCTGTAAGTGAACCAAGTACCTTTTTATCTGTGCTTCCATCTTCCTTTAATGTAACAGCCATAACAAGATTGTCAAATGGCTTATATATCTTATCAACAACATCATAATCGAATGTCTCTACACATGTGATTCCTTTATCTGACAATCCCTGCTCTAACAATGAATCTGCTATTCCACCTATAAATATCCTGAAAATATTACCTATTCCAAAATGTACCCATACTGGTGCAGCTTTTGTTGTGTTTACAACTTTTTCAACATCATATGATGGAAGCTTTATTCCAGACTTTTCCCATGCTTCTTTATTTTTTATACCTTGTATTGAAAGTTTCATACTATTCTCCATTCTGCGCACATTTTTCAGTATCGTATTTATGTCAGTACGCCAAGACACAAATATCACACATAAAAATATCAGTCTGATTTTTATACTAATCTTTTATTGCTATACATATCAATATAAAAAATCACCTTTACTAAATCATGTCATAACATATTCTGATTCTGACATATAATTTTTTATATCAATCTATCTTGCCGACTTATCAATAGCTTCCCACAAACCGTTAAGATATGTAGCACCTAAAGCTCTGTCATAAAGACCATATCCAGGCATAGCAACCTCATCCCATATCATTCTTCCGTGATCCGGTCTTATCACTCCATCAAAACCTGTATCATATAAAGTCTTCATAATCTTGTACATATCCATAGAACCATCAGATGATAAATGTGCTGCCTCTTCAAAATCTCTTGGAGAGTTATACTTAAGATTTCTTACATGTGCAAATGGAATTCTTCCTCTGCAGGCCTTGATAATTTCACACAAATCATTGTTCTGGTTAGAGCCAAATGAACCTGTGCAGAATGTAATTCCGTTATAAGGCTTATCCACAGCATCAAGAAGTCTTATAACTGAATCCTTGCCTGTCATTATTCTTGGAAGTCCGAATATTGGCCATGCAGGATCATCTGGATGAATACCCATCTTAATATCATATTTTTCGCATACAGGTCCGATTGCTTCAAGAAAATATACAAGATTATTAAAAAGCTTTTCCGCATCAACATCCTTGTACATTTCAAAAAGTTCTTTTAAGTGATCAAGTCTTTCAGGTTCCCAGCCCGGCATGACAAAACCGTTAGACATCTTAGCAACCGATTCTTTCATGTGTTCAGGGTCAATCATATCTACTGTATCCTGATTATATGCAAGAACAGTTGAACCATCTTTTCTTTCTCTTGCAAGCTCTGAACGTGTCCAGTCAAATACCGGCATAAAGTTGTAACATACCATGTGTATGTCAGCTTCACCAAGTGCCTGTAATGTCTTGATATAATTATCAATATGCTCATCTCTCTTAGCTGTACCTATCTTAATATCATCTGATACATTAACAGACTCAATACCCATAATACTAAGACCTGCTGCCTCAACTATATTCTTTAACTCATTGACTTCATCCAACGTCCATAATTCTCCCGGCTGCTTTCCCATAAGCGTTGTTATAACACCCTTTACTCCCGGAATCTGTCTTATCTGCTCTAAAGTTACTGAATCCTATCCTGGTCCCTACCAGCGTAATG
>JBNMGS010000318.1:0-3054 GCA_050872365.1 Lachnospira sp. | reverse complement strand
GTAGAGAGGTCGGAGTTATCCGGCAAGCAAAGTGGTAACGCGGAAGTAAATATACCTTCGTCTTTGCACAGTATCCTGAAAACAGGATATATGTGTGAAGACGATTTTTTTTTTACTTAAGTATGAGTAAAAGACCACCGGTATTTGGCTGATGAAATATGTGATACTTATATTCATTTATGAGTATCAGTTAAGGAATATGTAGATTAGTATTTATAAAGTTATTTACCGCTTATATAAAAGGTGAATAACAATAATTAGCATAATATCCTTAACGACAAATTTTATTATATATAGGAGAGTGACATTATGAACACTTTAGTAATCGTTCTGATCGCAGCCGTTATATTATTTGGTGCCTATATGGTATATGGCCGTTGGTTAGCAAACAAATGGGGTATCGCCCCTAAGGCAGAAACACCTGCCGTTAAGTACAATGATGGAAAAGATTTCGTTCCAACAAATGGATGGACTGTATTTAGTCATCAGTTCTCATCTATCGCTGGTGCAGGCCCTGTAACAGGTGCTATTCAGGCAGCAGCATTCGGTTGGTTACCAGTATTACTCTGGATCCTCATCGGTGGTGTATTCTTTGGTGCCGTAACAGACTTCGGTGCTTTATATGCTTCAGTTAAGAATGAAGGTAAGTCAATGGGTATGATCATTGAAAAGTACATCGGTAAGTTTGGCCGTAAGATTTTCTTACTTTTCTGCTGGTTATTCACACTTATCGTTATTGCAGCATTTGCAGATATGGTTGCAGGTACATTCAATGCTTACACAGTAGTTGATGGAGCATCTCAGTTAGCTCCAGCAGCTTCAACTAATGGTTCTGCTGGTACAGTATCAATTATGTTTATGGTATTCGCAGTTGTATTTGGTCTTATCCAGAAGAAGTTTAATCTTTCAGGCTGGAAAGAAGCAGTAGTTGGTATCGTATTCATCGTTGCATCATTTGCAATTGGTAACTTCTTCCCTATTGAATTAGGTAAGAATGCTTGGAGCTATATCACATTTGTATATATCTTCTTTGCAGCAGTTATGCCAATGTGGCTTATGAAGCAGCCTAGAGATTATATGACAACATTTATGTTTATAGCTATGATAGTTGGTGCAGTACTTGGTCTTGTAGTTGCTCATCCATCTATGAACCTTCCTGTATACACAGGATTCAACAATGCAAGCCTCGGAACAATGTTCCCTATCCTTTTTGTAACAGTTGCCTGTGGTGCTGTATCTGGTTTCCACAGTCTTGTTTCATCTGGTACATCTTCTAAGACAGTAGAGAATGAAAAGGATATGCTTAAGGTTGGTTATGGTGCTATGGTACTTGAGAGCTTACTTGCAGTTATTGCTCTTTGTGTAGCAGGTGCTGCAGCTTCTGCTGATGGTACAGCAGCAACAGGTACTCCATTCCAGATATTCAGCCGTGGTGTTGCTGGTTTCTTTGAAATGTTTGGTGTTCCAGTACATTTTGCAACAGTATTTATGACAATGTGTGTATCAGCTCTTGCCCTTACATCACTTGATGCCGTTGCACGTATCGGACGTATGAGCTTCCAGGAACTCTTCAGCGTAGATGATATGGAACATGCTGAAGGCTGGAGAAAGTTACTTTGCAATACATATTTCTCAACAATCGTAACACTTCTTTGTGGTTTCGTACTTACAAAGATTGGATATGCTAATATCTGGCCATTATTTGGTTCAGCTAACCAGTTATTAAGTGCACTTGTAATTCTTACACTTTGTGTATTCTTAAAGGTTACAGGACGTAGCAACAAAATGCTCTTCCCACCTCTTATCATTATGCTTTGTGTAACATTTACAGCACTTGTACAGCGTACAATAGCTATGGTTAAGGCAATCCAGAATGCAGCTTCAGTTACAATCCCAGCTGGTACAACAACCTGGGGTAAAGTATTTATAGCAAATGGACTTCAGCTTATAATCGCAATCCTTCTTATCGTACTTGGTCTTATCATTGTTGTTAGCTCAGTTAAGAGTTATAAGAATAGTGAGAAGAACTCAGAGAAGGCTGCTTAAGTATGTTGATGTGTTATAAATGAATATTATAGTTGAAATTTAATTAAAAATAGCTGGTATCTTATATAAGATGCGACAGTTTACAAAGTCAGGTTACAGATTGGACGATGTGGATAGTTACATTTATAAGATATCAGCTATTTTAAATTTATTTAATGACACCAAGGTTAAAAGGTCTAATATGAGCATAGTTCATAGTTCTTCCAGTCATTTTATAATTTGCTCAATTTGATATTTGATGTTAATATAAAATCCGGGTGTTGCCATAACGGTAGGCGGTTTAGTCTTGAACCTCTTCAGAAGGGAGGTGATAGACATGGTTACATATTCAGATTTATTTAACTATACTTTAGTTATTTGTGCGATAGTTTCTATATGCATTTCTGTTTATAAATCAAAAAAATAACCGCCCCTCGGCCAAGGTTAGCGGTTATTCAAAATAACTTTAACTATATAGGCTAAACCGTCTATCGGTAGCACCTTTTACAATATTATATTACTCTATTTCTATTTTTATGTCAAATTATACTTTCTTATATTATGATGTGAGTGTCAAAAGTAAATTTTGCCACTCACTGATGTATCATGATTGCTACATTGCTATGCAATTCACGCAATCCTTAAACACCTCAAACTTTCATAAATGCCGTATTCACGACATTTTATTTCGTTTTCGGTGTTTATGTGTCCCAAGTAAAAAAATCTTTTTCTGCAAGCAGAAATGAATTTTTTACTTTTGACACTTACATCATATTATGTTAAATTCTCCAAATTAGAATTCCTCTTTAGCTGTGTCGGTGTGATACCATAATGCTTCTTAAGCAGGACACTGGTAAAATGAAGATAATTGCGACAAAGTATGTCCAGCTTGTTTTGTCCGATTATTTCAATAATAGGTTCAAATATTCTCGGGCGTACTTTTATGACAAATCTGTCGTAGGGAACATCTGACATAGGGCAGTTTCTATGGTAAACCTCCGGTCTTGAAATTCCGAAGTCACCAGCATG
>JBNMGS010000317.1:0-3059 GCA_050872365.1 Lachnospira sp. | reverse complement strand
TGATTATAGAGTTGCTGTGTCATTAGATCTTTATGATTATACAGGAATTAACTTTAATGTTGACGTGACAACATCAGAGAGTGATGATGAAGAAGATGATGAAAATGCAACAAAACTTGATACCGTCATCAATAAGATAGCAGAAGAATTAAAGAATATGATGGAACTTGGAACTACATACATTTCTGATAATTCTGATATATCTACAAGACTTGAGGATATAGGTGATATCGGTAATGGTGAGGAAGATGAGGAAGATAAGAAAATATCTGTAGCAAAAAGTCTTGCCGAAAGATATTCAGATATGCTTGATAATGAGTCCGACTGGGTAGAACTTTACAGCAAGGCACTTACAGAATCACATGTAAGGGTTATAGGTATTATTGATGTGGAGTATAAGGTTGAATTCGTGGTATCAGCCAATGTCAATATATCAATGGGAATGGCTTACTGGTATAAGAACGGCAAGAGATATGTGTATAGCATATTGGTATTCAGTAAAAACGTTACAAGTGATACTATTGACTTAAGTGAAGAACAGTATGAATTCTCCGTATATGCCATAGGAACTGTAGGTATAAGAGCAGGTATTCGTTTAAGTGTTGGTGTAGGTCTTATATCGACCAAGCTTGCCAGTGTCGGATTCTCTGCAGAGGTTGGTGGATATGCCCAGGTATGGGGTTATTTGTATTACCAGCTTAAGTATGCAGCATCAAGCGGAAGGAATGCAAGTTCTATGGGTGCGATATACATGGAAGTTGGTGTATATATGCAGGTTGATTTCCTTGCACAGGCATTCGCAGGTACATTCAGTTATAATCCTACACTTTTCGAGAAACAGTGGCCTTTGTATAGTGTAGGTGTTGTTGAAAATGTATGTGATTTCACATATGGACAGGAAGAATATAAGGATATAAAGTTAAAGCGTGATATTAGGGCAGTGCGTATTCCATCTACATATTTTAGTATGCAGTATCTGGATATGAAAGAAGGTCTTGATGATAATGATGAGTACTTTAATAAGATATATGATGATGACAGCAGATATTATGTAATTACAATGACTAATCCAGCCTTTACATATGACCCATTGACTAATGTAATATCGGTTGACCCTGGCGATAAACCAGAACAGGATGGAGAGATGATAATAACGTGGAAGAGTCAGAAGGGTTCATTTAATACAAAACCAATTGTAAGAAAAATCTCTCTTCACTGGGATAACTTGAGGGATGGTTATTATATAGCATTCCAGACTAATGGTGGTTCTATAGTGGATACGGTTGTTGCAAAGTATGGCAAAGAGATAACTAAGCCAGCAGACCCGGTTAAGACTGGCTATACATTTGCCGGCTGGTATCGTGATGAAGCACTCACAAAGAAATATGAAGTACCTGATACAATGCCTAATGAGGACAGAATAGTATATGCCAAGTGGGAAGCTTCGGATATGACATATAGTGTTGTTGATTATGTTGAAGGTATAGATAGTGTATACAATGTAGCTTCAACAAGAAGTGAAACTGCAAAGACAGATGAAATAATATCTGTACAACCTGAAGAAAGAAGTGGATATATTACACCACCAGCATTATCACAGGTAATCAAGGCTGATGGAAGTACAAAGTTTAATTACTATTATGCAAGAAATAAGTACAATATAAAGTTCGTGTCAGAAGGAGAAGTTGTTTCAGAGGGTAGTTATACATATGGAACAAAGATGCCAACACCATCTGTATATAGACCTGGATATGAGTTTGCCGGCTGGACACCGGAAGTAAGTTATACGGTTCCTGCTGCTGATATGACATATACAGCTGTATGGGAAGAATCAGATGATGTTGTATATACAACAAAGCATTATCTTGAAAATGAAAATGGTGAGTATGTGGCTGATAGGATTGATATTACAAAAGGAACAACTGGACAGGAAGTTACAGCGGCAGCCTTAGATTATGATAATAGTAGTTATACTATAGTAAAGGATATACCTTCTGGAATAATAAAGGCAGATGGCAGTCTTGTACTTAAGGTTTACTATGACAGGAGCAAATATGATATTACATATGACACTACAGGTGGCGAGCTTGATAATAATAAGCAGACAGTCAAGTGGGGTACAAAGGTTATAACACATATTCCTGTAAGGGATGGTTATGCATTTGCAGGCTGGTATACAGACAAGGAATGCACAGAAAGCTTTGATGGTGTTATGCCTAAGAATAATATAACACTTTACGCAAAATGGGATATTTCAAAGGTAAACTATACAGTTGAACACTACACAGAAAATACTGATGGAAACGGATATGAACTTGAAGACAGACAGGTATATACAACAGATGTTGAGAGTGAGGTTACGCCAGAAGTAAAGGATATTAAGGGCTTTACGTCTCCAGACAGGCAGACTATTAAGGTTATGTCAAGCTCGACAGTTATAAAGTATTATTATAAGCGTAATATACATAAGCTGACACTTAAATATAATAATGGTGATAATGACGGAATATATGAATATCGTTATGGTACTAAGTTATCTATAGGACAACCGGTAAGAAAAGGGTATTCATTTGCAGGATGGGATAAGGATATAGTTGAGTTTATGCCTGATGAGGATGTTACATATACAGCAGACTGGAACATATCACAGTTTACTATAAGTTTTAAGACAGATGGTGATGGCAAAGTGGAGTCTATAACACAGGACTATAACACAAGCATAACTGCACCGGCTGATCCGGTCAAGAAGGGTTATACTTTTACTGGACGGGACAAGGTAATTCCTGGTCTTATGCCAGCAGAGAATATGCTTATTACAGCACAGTGGAGTAAAGATGTTTATAACATAACTTATAATCTTAATGGCGGAGAAGCTGATAATCCTGATACATATCAGGTTGACAGCAGTGTTATCACTCTTAAGACTCCGGTGCGTAAAGGTTATACATTTACAGGCTGGAGTGGAACTGGCATAGATGGTATCAGTGAAAATGTTGTTATAACAACAGGTTCTACAGGTGACAGGACTTATACAGCTGACTGGACAGAAAACAGCTATA
>JBNMGS010000316.1:0-3072 GCA_050872365.1 Lachnospira sp. | reverse complement strand
TGAGTGTTAATATACAATTACAAACAAACAAGACCTTAAACATATTAATAATCGATATAAAAGATATATATTAATCATATTATAAGAGACAAGTTCATAGGACAATATATTAATACATAGATTATATATCGAAACCATTCATTAAGAATGTTAATATAGATGTAAGGAATTGAGTGAGAAAGGAAGGTATAGTCCAATGGAAATATGACACATACCAAGCATTATGAATAATTATATTCATTGTAGAATAATTAATTAAAAGAATAATGATTTGGAGGAAACCACAATTGAATAATTTGAAATAACGGCTACTATATTACATAGCGATAATATAGTAACCGTTTTTATTTTTGATGTTATAATCATAAATTAGGGGCAAAATACCTTTTGCCCCTAATATCACAATATCATTTAGATCGTTTTTATTATTTAGCATATCTTTCGTTATATTCTTTAACTCTCTTTTGGATTCTATCAACAGGATTAAGAAGATTGCTGATTGAAGAATCATGGTTAAGAGTATCGATAAGAAGAGCCATATACTTGCTCATATCTACATTGATATACCAAGGCTTTGAAAGGAGTTCTTCTGGCTGGTATATAAGGTTAGTAGTAAGGATTTTGTCGATAATTCCTTTATCATAAGCTTCATCAAACTTATCAAATCCGTTAGTGAAAAGACCAAATGTAGTTGCACAGAATACTCTGCTTGCACCTCTCTTCTTTAATTCAGAAGCAACATCAATCATACTTTCACCAGAAGATATCATATCATCAATGATAATAACGTCCTTGCCTTCTACGTTGCTTCCAAGGAATTCGTGTGCAACGATAGGATTACGTCCGTTGACGATCTTAGTATAATCTCTTCTCTTATAGAACATACCCATATCAAGACCAAGTACGTTGGCAAAGTATACAGCACGTCCCATACCACCTTCATCAGGACTGATTACCATCATATGGTCGCTATCGATGTGAAGGTCATCTACACCGAGTAAAAGGTACTTGATGAACTGATATGTGCATGATACAGACTCAAAACCCTTAAGTGGAATAGAGTTGTGTACTCGTGGATCGTGGGCATCAAATGTTATGATATTTTCAACACCCATAGCTGTAAGTTCCTGAAGCATAAGTGAGCAGTCAAGGGATTCTCTTCCAGATCTCTTATGCTGTCTGCTTTCATAAAGGAATGGCATAATAACATTGATTCTTCTTGCCTTTCCACCAGCTGCAGCAATAACTCTCTTAAGGTCAGCATAATGATCATCAGGAGACATATGGTTTGTGTTACCGCAAAGAGAATATTCGATGCTGTAGTTACATACATCTACCATAATATATAAGTCATAACCACGGACAGAATCGTTAAGTACACCCTTACCTTCGCCTGAACCGAATCTAGGTGTGCTGGCACTTACAACATAGCTGTCTCTTTTATATCCGCTAAATGCAAGATTAGACTGATTTTCGTGTTCTCTTTGTTCTCTCCAGTTTACAAGGTATTCATCAACCTTTTCGCCCATAGCAGAGCAGCTCTTTAAAGGAATGATTCCGAGTGTTCCGTATGGAATTGTTGCAGTATGACGTTCGTCTCGTGGCATTGTATTATCCTCCATTGTATAGATAAAATATTTATTAATATAAAGAATTTAATTCATTCTCATATATATCATATGCATCATATATACCATATACATCATATGCTTACACACATATATGATATATGTCATATATAACACAATATGTGCCCATGTGTTATTCAATTGCTGTTAAATTGTGTTGCAATGCCGGCAATTGAATAATGTCATATGAATTAAATCCTAAATACACATACATAGTTAACTATAATCATAAATGTTATAGAAGTCAATTAAATTTGATGCATTTCACAATTATTTTTAAACGATATCTTTTTAAACCTTAATTCCAAGAAATTTATTTCTTCCCAGAAGATTTACCCTTAGCTATCTTCTGTGTCCTGATATCTTCACAGAATAACCGCAGTATTGTGTATGAGCTTATAAGACGTGAAAATATTCGTTCAGAGTATGTATCTTCAAGCTGCGGCATAGAAAGATTGGTTGATATTATGACACTTTTTTTCCTTAGTATTCTTTCATTAATTATGTAGAACAGTTTTGATACTGTATATGAGTTATAGTTTTCTGTACCAAGGTCATCAATTATGAGGAGATCACAGTCTATAAAGTAACTTACGTCCTGATATTCAACATCCTGTCCCTTGTTAAAATCGCTGTTTTCAAAGCATTTGAACAACTCTATAGCTGTAAGGTATATGACACTGTGATAGCTGTCTAACAGTTCCTTGGCGATGCAGTTGGAAAGAAACGTTTTACCAACACCGGTCTGTCCTAATAGTAAAAGATTAGAAAAGCCGGTATCAAAAGTTTTAACAAAAGACTGGCATATATCAAACACTTTGCGAATATTATTGTATGGTGTGAGTCCTGTTGCAGAATCGATAGTGGTTTTATCATACCAGTCAAAAGAAAATGTTGAAAAGTTCTCATTGGCAGTGATGTTCTTTAAATTGGAGTCATGATATATAAGGTCAATGGCTTTTTTCTTAAAGCATGAACATCTTGTACCGTTGACATATCCTGTATCATGACATTTGGGGCATGTATATATATTATCAAGATAATTTGCCGGTTTGCCTATAGAAGCAAGAAGCTCGGTTTTTCTGTTAATCAGGGACTGTAGGCGTGTAGTGAATTCATCGGTATTCGGGTCAGATGAATCATTTCCAATTCGTCTTGCAGCTTCCTGCATGGAAAGGGAGATTATCTCATCCTCTATAGCCTGATATTGTGGGCATAAATGTATAACTTCATTGTAGCGCTCATTCTGGATGTTTAGATTGTGTGTATGAATATCATCATACATTCGCATAACAGATGCATATTGTGTGTTGGTAAGTGACATAATATCCTCATTTCTGCGCACGCTATTTGCGCATATCGAGTTTGTGTCAAGTGCGCACAGACACAAATCCCGGGGATTGTCGCACGAAGCAATATTAATATAATATATAGATAATAAATC
>JBNMGS010000315.1:0-3078 GCA_050872365.1 Lachnospira sp. | reverse complement strand
TATATGGAAAGACTTAGAAATATCCAATCAAAGCTTCTGGCATTGAACATAGTGTGCAGAGCTGCCTGTATCTTATATTTGTCGTCCGTTTGTCATCTACTGAAATTTAATTAAACAGTAATATTTTTATTTGATATCCAACAACCCAATCAACGTAGCTTTATCATTAAGCTTAGGATTTTCAATCACTATTTCAAGCAGATAGTTAAGTGTATCGCCTATCTGTGTACCTTTAAGTCCATATTCAATAAGATCAAGACCTGTGATATCAAGGTCTTTTATTGAAAAGCAATCGCCGCGTGTAAGTATTTCATCAGCCATACTTTGAAGCTTTGTAAGGTGATTGTGTCTTGCTGGATTGGTTATGAAAGTAACCTCCTCGCTTGCTTTGACAGCAGCAAGTTCATATTTGATGATAAGCTCAAAAATATCACGTCCACATTTGTGCAGAGCTTCCCTGATTGCAGGCTCAGTCTCTTCGATACGTTCTTTCGAATATGTTAGAATTTTTACTACAGTGTCTATAGTTTTGTTATCCATTCTTAAATGCCGCATTGTGTCACGTGCTTCTTCTGGAGTACCATTAGAAAAGCATGCAGCAAGTTTTAATGCAAGCTCTTTTTCAGTATATTTGCACGTGAGCAGTATTCTTTTTGACTGGCGGGAGGTGAAGCTGTCGTGTAACTGGGGCAGGATATCCCTAAACAGGTTAGTTGCTCCATATAATCTGCAGAAATCAGGGTTGTCGGACATAAGAGTTTTTTTAAGTTCCACACACACTCTCTCCATGCTTACTTTCTGTATATTGGGGCTTAATTGTTCTATAGCTTTATAAGTTGAGTTATCTATAGTAAAACCAAGTTGTGCAGAAAAACGGATGGCCCTCATCATTCTAAGTGCATCTTCTGTGAATCTTTCTACAGGATTTCCAACACATCGTATTATTTTGTTGTTAATATCGTCTATTCCGCCATATTCATCAACAAGGCCAGTGCGGTCGTTGTATGCCATGGCGTTAATCGTAAAATCTCTCCTGCACAGATCATCTGTAAGCCTGTCAGAGAATTCGACAGAAGAAGGATGCCTTCCATCAAGATAATCGCCATCAATACGGTATGTAGTAACTTCATATCCGATGGAATGAAGCATAACGGTTACTGTTCCATGCTGTATTCCTGTATCTATAGTCTTGTTAAAGTAAGATTTAACTTCTTCCGGTAATGCATTTGTTGTGATATCCCAGTCGTTAGGAATAATTTCCATTATTGTATCACGCACGCATCCTCCGACAGCATATGCCTGATGTCCGTTTTTTTCAATTGTATTTATTATAAATGCAACATCTTCAGGAAGCTGTATTTTAAAGCTGGAAATGTCTGGTAATGTATTTGTATTCATGTAATCTCCAATCTTGTGATAATCTGACATACATTTAAATGCAAGACTTATACAGACATTGTATATAGGACTGTAATTGGGTAACGATTTGACATGCATTTAAATGCAAGATGATTTTATCAGATAATAGTAGTAACGTCTAGTGCGGGCAAAGTTGAAGTGAAAATATATAAAATGAAAATATATAAAATGAAAGTATATGAAATGAAAGGATATAAATTGAAAGCATATGAAATAAAAGCACATAAAGTGAAAGTATATGATGTGAAAATATATGAAGTGAAAGTATGTAACATATAAAGTGAAAGTATATTAAAGTGAATGCGGTTGGACATGCATTTTTAATAAATCTGAATCATATGATAAGTAGGATTAATTGGAGGTTTATGTCTGTGAATGAGAAATCGGAAAAGGTATTAGAACAGTATGATATAGGGATAAGGCGTACGATGCGTGGACGTGGTGGAATTGTTGTTATGACAGATCATGGCTGCAAGCTGTTTATCCAGTGTGAGAAGGCAGATAAGTATTATGAAAGAGAGAACAGAATAACAGAACTGTTAAGTAAAACAGGATACACATGTATTGATACATATATGCGCAATAAAAATGGACTGCTCATATCAGAGGATGAAGATGGAAGAAAATATATAATGAAGAACTGGTTTGATGCAAAGGAAAGTAATGTAAGGGATGAGAATGATATGTGTATGGCAGTTTCAGCCATGGCATATATGCATATGGCTTTGAGAAAAATATCATCTGATGAGTTATATACATATGGTGCCGGTCATGAAGCTAATAATAGTAAGCAGATGGCTGATAATGATACGTACGGTAATCGGTGTGTATCGGTTCCTGGAAAAGATAATTATGATAATATGGATGATAATGCTGAACTTAAAGCCTGCCAGAAGGCAGGCTTAGAAAACGATGGAATAAAGGCAGAAGATAAGAAAACAAAACTAAAAAATAATGTATCCGGATTGAAAAAGAATGAGACAGAATTAAGAAAAACATATGCGAAGCATACAAGGGAATTAAAAAAAGCCTACAATTATCTCAGACAAAAAAAGGGAAGACAGACATTTGAACAGATGGCATTCAAAAATATTGAAGTCTTTTATGAAGAGGCATGCATGGCATATGAACACCTGATGAGTGATACATTTAATGCACGGCTTATGATGGCGGCACAGAATATGGAACTTTCACATGGAAGTTATACGTATCATAATGTGTTAATTAACGGTAAAGTTACATATGTTGTTAATTTTGACAGATATAGAAATGAGTGCCAGATTAATGATTTATATCAGTTTATAAGAAAGGTTATGGAAAAATATAACTGGGACAGTCGTATGTTTTACAGACTTGTGGATGAATACGATAGAATATGTCCACTCAGTGATGAGGAAATGGAACTATTGCTTGTACTTCTTTCATATCCTGAGAAATTCTGGAAGATAATCAATCAGTATATCAATGCCAATAAATCATGGATTCCTGAGAAAAATGTTGAAAAATTAAGCAGGGTTATTGAACAGAATGGAAGAAAAAGAGAATTGATTGATAAAATATGTTGCGTGTGGTAAAATTCAACCAGGTATACCATATAGATTGGTATATTTATTTAATGAAATTTGATTTAATCAGGTAGTTAAGATGAATAATATATAT
>JBNMGS010000314.1:0-3090 GCA_050872365.1 Lachnospira sp. | reverse complement strand
GATTATAATTCATTAGCAAAATAAAATTAGAATAAATGCTAATTAACAAAATAAAATGTCAGGAGGAATTGGTTATGTTGCCATTATGGCTGTGCATCCCATTTGCGGGATTACTTTTATGTATTGCGATTATGCCACTTGCCAAAGCTGAATGGTGGGAAAGTCATCAGTTACATGCGGTAATATTCTGGTCGCTGCTTTTTATTATACCATTTGCTATAACACAGGGGGCTGGTACGGCCGCAGAAACTGTACTTGAATGTATAATAAATGATTATTTAGGATTTATTGTTTTGCTTTTTGGATTATTCTGCGTTGCAGGTAATATTTCTCTGGATGGTGACCTTGTTGGTTCTCCAAGGGTTAATACAATTACTCTGCTCATAGGAACGTTTTTGTCAAGTCTTATAGGAACAACAGGTGCAAGTATGCTTCTTGTTCGTCCTATTATAAAAATGAATTCGTGGAGACATAGAAGAAGTCATATTATGATATTCTTCATATTCCTTATTTCTAACATGGGTGGATGTCTGACACCTATAGGTGACCCTCCACTTCTTATGGGATTTATGAGAGGAGTACCTTTTACATGGAGCCTTCATCTGCTGCCAGTATTATGTTTTAACCTTTTAGTTTTATTACCTATATTCTATATGATAGACAGAAGAAATTACAGACTTGATATTGCAGAGGGTAGCGTACCTGATATAAGTAAGGAATCAACAGAACTTAAATTTCAGGGTGGTCACAATGTAATATTTATCATTACTATTGTAATTGCAGTAGTACTAAGTGGTACACTTTCTAATGTACCAGCTTTTATAAGACCAGATGGTGTGCTTAAAGGATTACATATAGGAGAGGTTACATTTTCATTTGTTACTATGATAGAAATAGCTATTATTCTTTTATCAGCATTTTTATCATTCAAGACAACAAAGAAAGAAATCCGTACTAAGAACCACTTTAACTGGGGGGCTATAAAGGAAGTTGCAATACTTTTTATAGGTATATTTATTACAATGCAGCCTGCACTTATTATCCTTAAGGCAGTTGGTCCAACACTTGGAATAACTAAAGCATGGCAGATGTTCTGGACAACGGGTGCACTTTCAAGTTTCCTTGATAATACACCTACATATCTTGTATTCTTTACAACAGCTGGAACACTCGGATTCACAGGTGGAATTACAACAACTGTTGGTGTTATAACAGCGAAGGTACTTATGGCTATTTCATGTGGTGCTGTATTTATGGGTGCCGGCACATATATCGGTAATGCACCTAACTTCATGGTTAAATCAATAGCAGATGAAAATGGTGTAAGAATGCCGGGATTTTTTGGATATATGCTATGGTCAATAGGTATTCTTGTTCCTGTTTTTATTCTTGATACACTTATATTCTTTTTGTAGGAGGTGGGCATGATGAGTGATAATATTAATAATACAAACAACGACAATGCTTCGGTGAGTCCTGAAGAATTGAAGAAAACTGCCTTAAACCTTGCGAACAAGATATATGACCTTGATGAAAGAGTATACAAATCAGTAGGTTCAGAACTTGGACGAGTATTTATAGGTGACAAGACCAAATGTGTAGATAAATTAAGTGCACTTATATATAGTAATCCACATGGATATACTTTGAGAAGTGAAGTGGCTCTTGTAGGTAATATGGCAAGGACTATTCAAGATAAAGCTGAAAAGTCAAAGTTTATGACTGAGTATAATGATATATTGCAGGAAATAGCTGAGATACCTCATATATTTAATTCTGTAGATATTCTTGATACATCAATCAGTGAATTAAATGTATCTAATCTTCACAGACATAACGATGATAAGCGTATGATAATATGTATAAGCCGTACAGAAGGAAGTGCCGGTACTGATATCGGTTTTGCACTTGCTGATAAGCTTCATCTTAATTATTATGATGCTGAAATTTTTAAGGATATTGTTTTAAGAAAAGATGCTGAAAAAGATGCAAGATTTAAGAGTACTAAGATAGATTTAAGCCATGATGTGGTTAAACCTGAAAAAGCGAGAAGATTCAGCCGTAATCATGGACTTCCGGCTAATGATGCAGCTTTCTTTAATGAATCTGAGATTCTTCGTGAACTTGCAGAAAAGGAGGATTTTATAGTTATAGGACGTTGTGCGGATGTTATTCTTAAGAATAATAATATTCCTCATATAAGTGTATTCATTACAGCTCCTGTCGAACAGAGAGCAAGACGTATTATGGAACTTGAAAAAATACCTTATGCAAAAGCTTTAAAGCGACTTGTGAAATTTGATAAGAAGAGGGAAAAATATTACAAATTCTATACAAATAATGTATGGGGACAGGCATATAACTATGATTTGTGTATTAATAGTGCAAGTTATGGTATTGATGAAGCTGTTAATCTTATATTACGTGTAATCAATCGTGAAAAACATTAATAATAAAGCACGCGGACTTTTTATGGAAAGTCTGCGTGCTTTCTGTTATAATAATATGATTAAAGGGTCAAAATGTGATTATTCCCCTTTAATCATATTACACATGTCTTAAAAGTTTCATAGTTCATGTCTGTGCAAAAAACAATTGCATTTTGGATTGTGAAACTTACATCATAATGTAACGAATTAAAATTTAAACCAGCTGATATTACTGGGATTGTATTATTAAGTAAATACAATAAAATGGCAGGAATGGGGAAATATATGAATGTATGTAAGAATTATCAAAAAATGATAAAAGATTATGATGAAGGCCGGTTGTCATTAAAACAGGAAGAAAAATTCATAGATCATATAATCCACTGTGAAGATTGTAAAGAAGAACTTGAAATATATTATATAGTATCTTATGGACTGGATGAGAATTATGATGAAAGCAGGCTGCCTGAAGATATAAAAAGTTGTATTGATTCATATGATTTTAAGACACTGGTTGATTTGAAATTAAAGAAAAGCATAGAACAATGTAGAATGACACGGCAATGGAATCATAATATAAGAATGATGCATATATTTATTAACGTACTTATGATTTTGATGCTTTTAGTATGTATTATTATAAGATTTTATTGAGTTATGT
>JBNMGS010000313.1:0-3096 GCA_050872365.1 Lachnospira sp. | reverse complement strand
TGTTTTATTATATTATATACACAATTATTTTTCTGAAATCCCTTGTATTCTCCGGTTTCTTTGTATTCTCCATCAAGGGTCATCTCTGCACTGTTTATACCTTCTGTATATTCTTCCGGTATTTCAGTCCTTTTAATCCGCTTATCAATATCAGACAGTTCTATAATATTATTCTCATACTTTTCTACATAAATATCATACACCGACTGCATATAACTGTAAGACGGAAAAAAAACCATATATTTCCCCTGCTTTGACATAACCATCTCATGTATATAATCAGCTATTCTTGTGTATTCATAAGTATTTCTTCTAGTATATCTGCTGCTTACATCGCTGCCGACTATTACCCTTTTGTTGGATGTATCAAAAGGAGAATGCGCATAAACTGCATAATCGCTCACATCACCTGATATCATCTCTTTAAAATAATTAACCGGAAGAAACGTTGCTGAAAACATAATTGATGCCTTTCCCTGACCCAGCCTTAAAGATATATTTCCCGACGGGTCAACACAATATAGATGCAATAAAAGGTTACCATCTGTATCAAGTTCTGCATAAGTTACATATTTATCATCTGCACAATCATACATATTTAAAAAATGTCTTACATCAAAGAAAAATTCCATTATCTCATCACACACCGGATTTTTCTTGTGCTTATCAAGAAACTTCTGCATATACGAAAAACATGCCGACAGACTTCCTGGAAAAGTGCCACAATCATCTACTATTATATAATTCTTTTCGCACATTCTCTTAAGTGAAAGAAGATATTTATTACATTTCTCAAGTGCTGATGCCAGTCTTTTGTCCATATCTTTTATAATGTTCCTGCACTTAAGGAAATCTTCTTTTCTAAGAGTTGCACTATACATCTGTCTTGCCCTGTCCACAAGATTATGTGCCTCATCTACAAGAAATATATATTCTCCTTTTGCACCATCAGAAAAATATCTTTTAAGTGAAGCATCCGGGTCAAACAGATAATTATAGTCACATATAATACCATCGCACCAATAAGATACATCCAGTGACATTTCAAAAGGGCATACTTTATATTTCCTGGAATATTCCAATATCTTCTCCCTGTCTATGACACTCTCATGTGTTATGATGTCATACACTGCATCATTAACTCTGTCATAATGTCCTTTTGCATACTCGCATACGTCCGGATTGCAGTTCCTCTCATCCATATGACATATTTTATCCTTGGCTGTAAGTGTAACTGTTGTAAAATGCAGTCCCTTGTCCCTTAATATAGCATATGTCTCCTCAGCAACTGTACGTGTTATTGTTTTGGATGTAAGATAGAATATCTTATCAGCAAGTCCTCTTCCACAGGCCTGCACAGATGGATAAACTGTTGAGATTGTTTTTCCAACTCCAGTAGGTGCCTGTATATATAGTTTTCTGCCCTGTTCTATAGTCTTGTATACACTTGCAACAAGTCTTTTCTGACCTTCTCTGTATTCAAAAGGAAAACTTAAGTTATGTATAGATTCGTTCCTTATCTTTCTATCGTCAAATACATAATCCATCCATCTCTTAAAATCACCTATAAGCTTTTCAAACCAGCCATTAATCCCGTCTTTATCATAATTTTCTGTAAATCGTACTATTTTTTCTGTATCTGGATTGCAATAAGTCATCTGTATGTTAATGTTATCAAGACCATACTTATTAAGATATATATATCCATACACAAGTGCCTGTGCTTTATGAACATAAACCGCTTCCTTAAGTCTGGTAACATCTGCCTGCATTGTTTTTATCTCATCTATAGTTACTTCACCCACAGGTATTTTATTGCCATCTTCATCCTCATCGATATCAGCAATAATGCCATCAGCCCTGCCCTCTATCTTAAGAATATAGTCAAAACCGTCAGCTGATGTTAGTGGTATGGCATGTCTTAACAATACCTCTGCATGATACGAAGTTCCCATAGAATGTTGTATTTTCCTATGTATTCTTGCTCCCTCCTGCATAGCCCTGACATCTGGAACAGATACATCCCTATTATCTATATCACCAGATGCACATACGAACTCAACCAGATTTCTTACAGATATTCTGAACACATCATCAACAGCTGTATACATATGCGTTACCTTTCTTTCCTACACGTTTAACAACACCTAAATAGTTTAATATGTTAAGACTTAGTCTTGCAGTATCCTCATGTACCCTGGCTGCTTTCGCAAAATCCTTTACCATGAATCCATCATCATCAAGCTCCACAGGCACAAACTGCATATAATCTTCCGGCCTGTCAAGCTTAACTATCCTTCTTACCCCAACAGGAACTCTGTCATATCTTGTTGCACCTCTTTTTTTCGTATAATTCCACCCATTAAGAAACTTATACTCTTCTATGTCCATAATCACAAGATGTATTGAAAGATTAGGGTGATTAAGATGCTGCTTTATTTTGTATAATTCAAAAAATGCATCATATTCCGTGCAATGTCTCGGAGACTTACGCTTTGTGCTCACCTCACCGCTTTCTGTATCAATCCAGCTTAACCACTTATTATATGCCAATGGATAAACTACCGTCACATGATATTCTTCAAGAAATACAGATAACTTATCTCTTAACTTATTAAGCTGTCTTGTCTGTATCTCTATAATTCCGCTATCGTTAAATATATCTGCATAATATCCATCTATGGCAACTTCATGTTTATCTTCATCAGGCTCATAATAATTCTTAAGCACAGCATGCAGTGTCTTTTCAGACAAAGTTCCTATGCCTTTATCATTATGCAGCCTGCCAATTATCTTATCACGTGCCGTATTGAATTCATCATAATCTATATATTCAGTGTTTTCATTATTTACACTTGTATCTGACTTTTTCATGTTTACACACTTTACTACTTTTATTTATCCGCTTTACTATTTATTTACGCACTTATACACTTTTATTATACACATGTTCTGTACATATATATATGCCAAACATACGTTTTAATATGATTAATAGTATACACTATGGTTAGGGCAATGACAACTAATTACTGTTTAGTGATGTCAACGTTAGTTGACGAACGGACGATATAAGGCACTGAAAGGATGTCACCA
>JBNMGS010000312.1:0-3106 GCA_050872365.1 Lachnospira sp. | reverse complement strand
TTATATATCTTTTTAATAAAAAATACCGGCTCATACTCACATGGATTGTATGAACCGGTATTTTTATTTTAATTATTATGCATTACATATTTTATAAAATGCTGTTCAAACGCGAATGCATTCATATATGTAAATGTTATACATTATGCGAATTACTGAAGAAGTGTAAGAACACCCTGGTTAGCCTGATTAGCCTGTGCAAGCATAGACTGTCCAGCCTGAGCTAAGATGCTGTTCTTGCTGTAGTTAACCATTTCTTCTGCCATATCTGTATCACGGATACGTGATTCAGCTGTCTGCATATTTTCAGATGCTGTATCAAGGTTAGCAATAGTGTGCTCAAGTCTGTTCTGAACAGCACCCATCTTACCTCTTGAAGCAGATACCTTCTTGATAGCTGCATCAATAGCTGTTGTAGCCTTCTGTGCTGACTCTTGTGTGCTTAAGTCAACTGCTTTTCCACTAACGCCAAGTGCATCTGCGCTCATATCGTCAAGTGTAAAGTTCATTGTCTGACCTTCGTTAGCACCAATCTGAAGTTCAATACCCTTACCTGTTGCTGTTGAAGATGGCTTTAAGTTAACAGTTGTAGTATTCGCCTCTGCATTAATACCAGTCTTAGCACTTACTAGCTTAGCCATTGCTGTTGCGTCATTCGCACCTACTGTTCCTGGTGTTGCAACCTGAACATAATTTACATCCTTATAATCATCACCTAACTTAGATGGGTCATCTACATATGCAAACTTTTCTCCATTTACAGTAAATATCTTATCTTCGATATTACCCTTACCATCATATGAACCAATTGCCGCATTAATAGAAGTATATTCTTCTGAACCAGCTGTTGTTGCACTTGCAACTTTTCCTTCTGCACCATCTACACTTACTAATACAGAATTAGCTGATGTACCTGCTTCTTTTGCTGTAAATGTCAAATTCTGACTACCATCTACACCTATATCAAAGTTATCGCCAAGTGATGTGCCTGATAAAGCCTTTGCAATTGCTTTTGCTGTTTCATCGGCAGTTGCACCTTGAGCTGCTGCTGAACCAACTTCATTTCCATCTTTATCCGTAAACTTCTGAGTTGTCTTATTGTATGATACTGTTACAGATTCTGTTGTAGCGTTATTATTTTTATCTAATACAGTTACTGAAAAAGTTGTACTGGCACCATCTGCAAGTGCTGTTACTGCATCTGCTGATGTATTAACCTGTGCTACCGCAGCATTTGATGTTGTTGCTCCAGTTGCTGCACTCTTACTTACAGAAGCACTTACCTTATTTCCAGACTGTGAACCATCAAGTAACTTCATAGTATTGAACTCTGTTGTATCAGATATTCTTGTTAACTCGCTCTGAAGCTGCTCGATTTCGTTCTGTACTGCCTCTCTATCATCATCTGTTTCTGTACCGTTAGAAGCCTGTACTGAAAGCTCTCTCATTCTCTGAAGAATTGAATGCTGCTCATTTAAAGCACCTTCAGCTGTCTGGATAAGCGAAATACCATCCTGAGCGTTAGTTGAAGCCTGGTTAAGACCTCTGATCTGGCTTCTCATCTTCTCTGAGATTGAAAGACCTGCTGCATCATCAGCGGCACGGTTGATTCTGTAACCTGATGATAACTTTTCTGTTGACTTAGACTGTGCAGATGAAACTCCGCTTAACATTCTGTTCGCATTCATAGCTGACATATTGTGTTGTACTACCATAGTGTGTACCTCCGTGTAAATATAATATTTTTAATAGGGAATCCGTTCCCACATCCGTTTTATACTTCTGCTAATATCATTAGAATATTTGTAATATGCTATATAGGGAATTATTCATGCGATTATTCACCTCATTTACCTACTCCCATATAACACCTTAACTTTTCTGGTTATAATGCATATTAATATTCATTTTCATAATATTGATATGCCTACATAATGTATAAAACATTTATAATAAGCAGAACTTCCATGCTAATTCTGCGTATTATCTTTGTTTGCCATCTTGTCTTCTTTAATCAGACGGCGTATCTTGTTAAGTGTGTCTGGTGAAAGCTTGGACTCTGCATAATAAGGAGATATGAAACGTGAGGCTTCTTTACCTTCCTTCTCTTTATTCCTTGCAAGGACCTTGCTTCTTACTATGTTCAGTTCCCTTGGGGCATCTATCAGAAGATGTATATTTCCCTCAGAACCTCCTGAATAAACAACTCTGATATCTTCACCAATATTGATGAATTCACCGGGCTTAATTGTAAGCTTTAACATATAACCTCCTTGTTAACCTGTTATCTGCAACAATTTATCTTAAAATGTTGCATCCTTTTGAATTAAATGGAGGATTTGATATGGGAACAGCACAACCAATACGAAACGATAAAGAACTAGAAGCTTTTAGAAAATATTATCTGGAGCAGAAACCGAATTACAGGAATTACGCACTTATATGCCTGGGTGTCAATTCGGCATTAAGAATAAGCGATATTCTGAAACTAAAATGGAGTGATGTATATGATTCCGGGAAAAAATGTTTTAAGAAACACATAATTGTTACGGAGAAAAAGACTGGAAAAGAGAACAGAATTGCTATTAATACAAGCACTAGGAAGGGATTACAGACATATCTTAACAGTCTTCATTACTTTGATATAAACGAATATATATTTATTGGACAGAAAGAGCACACACATCTATGCCGCTCACAAGCATTCCGTATAATAAAACAAGCGGCAGCATCACTTAATATGGAGAATGGAATAAGCTGCCACTCTATGAGAAAAACTTTCGGATATTACGCATGGAAATATGGAACACCACCAGCAGTTCTTATGGATATATATAACCATTCATCCTATGAAATAACTAAAAGATATCTGGGAATCAAACAGGATGATAAAGATTCGGTATTCTTAAGTGTAAACTTATAAATTCTAATAAGATAATTAAGTATATAAGTGTGATTTGTAAGAAAATAAGAAAATATAATTATCATTATTATATATTATATTTTTAAATATCGCCTTATAATATTTTTATAATTTTATAAGTATTTACAGTTAAGTATTATTATTATATGACGATATAGAATATGTAATTGAGTAGAACAAACA
>JBNMGS010000311.1:0-3110 GCA_050872365.1 Lachnospira sp. | reverse complement strand
TCTGGCATCGTTGATGCATACACACTTGCTTTTCTCATATATGATGTCGTCCATTCTCCAACCGAATGTGTGCTAAACAACAATATTTCATTGACATCTACATATAAAAATGATAAGCTATAGCTATAAAGATTGTTAATTAATTATCAATCTTATTTTTATTAGCATAGTTTCTTCTCATAATACTATATAGAATACACTTATAAGCAGTTATAATTACTTATAAATGTATATATGATTATCTTAGAGAAGAAATTCTTAATGTGAAACTGCTTTTTCACAATTGGATTCTGTGTCTATGCGCACATGACACAAGCCAATTATTTAAAAATAGTGCGCAGGAATGAGGATTATTATGAACAAAGAAAAATCTTTAATTGTTGACAACATACAATCTCTTGAAGATCTTATAAGCTCTGTAAAAGAGGCACAGCGAATATTCTCAACATACTCACAGGAGCAGGTTGATAAAATATTTACTGCAGCTGCCCTCGCTGCTAACAAAGCAAGAATACCTCTTGCCAAGATGGCCGTTAAAGAAACTGGTATGGGAATTGTTGAAGATAAGGTAATCAAGAATCACTATGCGGCTGAATATATATATAACGCATACCGTGATACTAAAACCTGTGGTGTCATAGAAGAGGATAGAGCCTATGGCATTAAGAAAATTGCAGAACCGATTGGTGTTGTTGCTGCTGTAATTCCTACAACCAACCCAACTTCTACTGCCATATTCAAGACTCTTATTTCATTAAAAACCCGTAATGGTATTATCATAAGCCCGCATCCTCGTGCTAAGGAAAGCACAATAGCTGCTGCAAAGGTTGTTCTTGAAGCTGCTGTTGCTGCCGGTGCACCAGAAGGCATAATCGGCTGGGTTGATGTTCCAAGCCTTGAACTTACCAACACTCTTATGAAAGAAGCTGATATTATACTTGCAACCGGAGGTCCAGGTATGGTTAAGGCAGCTTATTCATCTGGAAAGCCAGCTCTTGGTGTAGGTGCCGGTAACACCCCGGCTATTATTGACAGTACTGCCGATGTTATACTTGCGGTCAACTCTATTATACATTCTAAGACATTTGATAATGGTATGATATGTGCTTCTGAGCAGTCAGTAATCGTTGATTCTTCTATATATAAGCAGGTTAAAGATGAATTTACCAGACGTGGTTGTCACTTTCTTAATAAGACTGAGCTTGATAAAGTAAGAAAAACTATCATTATAAATGGCTCCTTAAATGCTAAGATTGTAGGTCAGAGTGCTTATAACATTGGAAAGCTTTTTGGCATAGAAGTACCTGAAAGTACTAAAATTCTCATTGGTGAAGTTACTTCTGTTGACCTTTCAGAAGAATTTGCACATGAAAAGTTATCTCCTGTTCTTGCTATGTATAAGGCAAAGGACTTTGACGATGCTTTAAGCAAAGCAGAGCGCCTTATCGCTGATGGCGGCTTTGGCCATACCTCTTCTATATATATTAATTCTGCAACCGAAACTGATAAGCTTGATAAGTTTGAGAAAGCTATGAAGACCTGCCGTATTCTTATTAATACACCTTCTTCACAGGGCGGTATTGGTGACCTCTATAACTTTAAGTTAGCACCTTCTCTCACACTTGGCTGTGGTTCATGGGGCGGTAATTCTGTATCAGAAAATGTAGGTGTAAAGCATCTTATTAACATAAAGACCGTTGCAGAGAGGAGAGAGAATATGCTGTGGTTTAGAGCACCTGAAAAAGTATACTTCAAGAAAGGCTGCCTTCCTGTCGCACTTAACGAGGTAAAGACTGTATTAGGTAAAAAGAAAGCATTTATTGTTACAGACCAGTTCTTATATAAAAATGGCTACACTAAGTGCGTTACTGATAAACTCGATGAACTTGGTATAACACATACAACTTTCTTTAATGTTGCACCAGATCCTACTCTTGAATGTGCGCTTGAAGGAACTAAGGCTATTAACAGCTTTGAACCTGACTGCATCATTGCTATCGGTGGGGGTTCTGCTATGGATGCTGCCAAGATTATGTGGGTTATGTATGAACATCCAGAAGTAGACTTTGTGGATATGGCCATGAGATTTATGGATATCAGAAAACGTATTTATACATTCCCTAAGATGGGGGAAAAGGCTTACTTTATAGCTATTCCTACCTCGTCTGGTACAGGTTCAGAGGTTACACCTTTTGCAGTTATTACTGATGAAAAAACTGGCATAAAGTATCCTCTTGCAGACTATGAACTGCTTCCTAAGATGGCTATTATCGATGCTGATATGTGCATGGATCAACCTAAAGGACTTACCGCTGCCTCTGGTATAGATGCACTTACGCACGCGCTTGAAGCTTATGCATCTATTATGGCTACCGACTATACTGATGGTCTTGCACTTAAGGCAATGAAAAATATATTTGAATACCTTCCAGCAGCATATGAGAATGGACCTCACGATGCCAAAGCAAGAGAACAGATGGCTACTGCTTCTACTATGGCTGGTATGGCATTCGCCAATGCATTCCTTGGAGTATGCCACTCCATGGCTCACAAGCTCGGAGCATACCACCATATACCTCACGGTATTGCAAATGCACTTCTTATAACAGATGTAATGCGCTTTAATGCAGCAGAGGTTCCAGCGAAGATGGGAACATTCTCCCAGTATGCTTATCCTCACTGCAAGGAAAGGTATGTTGAATGTGCCAACTTCCTTGGTATTGCCGGCAAGAACAATGATGAGAAGTTTGAGAACTTCTTAAAGGCTATCGAAGAACTTAAAGATAAGGTTGGAATTAAGAAGACTATTAAAGACTACGGCGTTGATGAGAAAGACTTCCTTGCTACACTTGATGAAATGGTTGAAAATGCATTTGATGACCAGTGCACAGGTGCTAACCCTAGATACCCTCTTATGAGTGAAATAAAGGCTATGTATCTTAAAGCTTACTATGGAAAAGAAGTTAATCCTGAAGATATAAAGACTAAGTAATATAATATTTGCAATAACACTACTACCATATTTAGTGTATATATGTGGGTGTCAGAAGTTAATTTTTTATCATATAAGACAACATCCTCTTTGTTTACTTTTGACACCTGCGCTATAT
>JBNMGS010000310.1:0-3118 GCA_050872365.1 Lachnospira sp. | reverse complement strand
TATATTATTATTTGCTCTTTTCCATCCCATGCTCACGAACCCGCGCTTTCGCGCTCCTTCGTCCTGCTACACAGAACTGTTCGTTCGCTAATGACGCAGAAAAAGTAAATGGCTGCTTTGCAGCCGCTTACTTTTTCTTTGCGTTCATTACATTAAAGGCTTTTATACCTGGATAGACTGCTGAGGCACCCAGTTCATCTTCTATCCGTAATAATCTGTTATATTTTGCTACGCGTTCGCCTCTTGAAGGTGCTCCCGTCTTTATCTGTCCCATGTTAAGTGCAACCGCCATATCTGCAATAGTTGTATCTTCTGTTTCTCCTGAACGATGACTGGATATTGCAGTATATCCCGCACTATGTGCCATTCTGACAGCCTCAATTGTTTCTGAAAGTGTTCCTATCTGGTTAAATTTTATAAGAATCGAATTCGCACAGCCTTCTTCTATACCCTTTTTTAATCTTTTTGTATTTGTAACAAATAAATCATCACCAACAAGCTGCACACGGTTGCCTAACTTGTTCGTTATATCTTTCCATCCTTCCCAATCTTCCTCGTTAAGCGGGTCTTCTATTGAGATTACAGGGAATTTGTCGATAATTTTAGAGTAATAATCGACAAGTTGCTTGCTATCCCGCTTAATATCACATGTTGCATTGATTGTATCTGGTAATTTAGGGTTTGTAATTGCTGGATTTATGTCTACATTTTTATATATTGTTTCAACTGGTATAGAATCTGAAGTTACACCGGTTTGAGCATTTTCTTTATTACATTTAGCAAAATGTTTCGCTGCATATTCCCTTGGAAATTCATATAATCCACTTTCAACGTTATATAATTCTGAAGCTGCAGCATCCATAGCAAAATATATATCCTTACCCGGCTTATATCCTGCTGCCCTGACTGCATCCTCAAGAAGTCCGAACACCTCGAATGCATCAGCTACATCTGGCGCAAAACCTCCTTCATCACCTACAGTCACAGCATATCCTTTCTTTGATAATATTTCCTTTAATGCATGAAACACCTCTGTTCCCATTCTTAAAGCTTCTCTGAAACTATCTGCCCCTGCGGGAACTATCATATATTCCTGGAAGTCACTTCCAACCGCATGTCTTCCCCCATTAATAATATTCATCATAGGAACTGGAAGTGTTGTTGCTGCATTCCCTCCTATAAACTTGTACAGTGGAAGATGAAGTGATGCCGCTGCCGCCCTGGCACATGCTATTGATACCGCAAGAATGGCATTAGCCCCTAATCTTGATTTGTCCTTTGTTCCATCCTCTCTTATCATGGCATTATCTATTCCATATATATCTGCTGCATCCATAGCAAGTACTGTATTATTAAGTTCTACATTAATATGATTGGCTGCTTTAAGAGTACCCCGTCCAAGATATCTTTTCTGATCCAGATCTCTTAATTCGACCGCCTCAAATGCGCCTGTTGAAGCGCCGCTTGGAACCATTCCATGACCAACAGTTCCGTCGGCAAGCAACACCTGCGCCTCTACCGTAGGATTTCCCCTTGAATCAAGTATTTCCCTTCCTATAACCTTCTTTATCTCAAGCTTTCCATGTTCCATCATTTTATATGCGCTATTATCCACTCCATCTGGTGGAATATGCGGATTGTCAAGACATCCTGTTACTATACCTGTACTGCATTCCTCTGATGCCGGCGAACAGTATCTTTCTGCCATCGGTTCATTCATAGGGACACCGCCTGCAAAATCAGACGGACTATACCGGGAATCAAAACTGCTTTGAGGATTCAATTCGACTTTGACACTGGAACTGCTTTGGGAATTTAATCTATTTGGGGAATTATATTTAGAATCATTTGTTGGGTTTGATTGCATTGATGTATTCCTCCTGTCAATTAATTTATACATAGTGAGTACATTCGTGGTGCTAATATAACCGCCTATATAACTGACTATATAACTGCTTATATATCTGACTATATAACTGCTTATATATCCACTTATATATCTGACTATATAACTGCTTATATATCTATTTATATCTCCTACATATATAATTGACAAAATTGTTAAAAATATTCTTTTAATTCATGTGATGCGCATATTTTTCTTTTGTTGCTAATCCTCCACGTATATGCCTTTCCTGTTTATTAATATCAAGTACTTTTCTTACACGTGCTGCAAGTCCAGGATTAATCTCTAAAAGTCTTGTTGTTACATCCTTATGTGCTGTACTTTTACTAACACCAAACTGTTTTGCCGCCTTTCTTACTGTGGCATTGTTATCTATTATGTAATTGGCTATATCTATTACCCTTTCTTCAATATAAGTTTTCAAAAATAAAAACCCCTGCATATCTGTTTGTACAGTTTATGCAGGGATTATAAAAATATTCTGTTTTGTTATTTTATTGTTTTATATGATGTATTATTCATTGTTTACATTGATAGTTTCTTAAATGTATCTGACATAACTATTTCTCAATTATATCTAACATAGCAATTTCTTAATTATATTTTTCATAGAAAATATTGAATACAATGCTTATAAGAAAGCTATAAATGCAGCGTTGTTACATTATTTCCTCAACAAGTGTATTAAGCAAGCCTTCACATCCTGCTTTTACGTCCTTATATGTTGCTTCAAAATCTCCTGTGTACCATGGATCAGCTACATCAAAGCCCGAGCCTGCGAATGTGAGCAGCTTGTATATCTTCTCATCCGGATCTCCACCTGACAAACGCTGCATGTTTCTTATATTCTCTGTATCCATACCTATAAGGTAATCATATTCTTCATAATCATTCAGTGTCATCTGCACCGCCCTATGTGGGATAACCGGTATCCCCTCTGCTTTCAACTTGGCAACTGTTCCCGGGTGAGGGGGATTACCTATTTCCTCGCGGCTTGTTGCTGCTGAATTGATGTAAAACTGGTCTTCTAATCCAGCTTGTTTAACTAAATATGTCATGACACTTTCGGCCATGGTGCTGCGGCAGATGTTGCCGTGGCAAACAAATAAAATCTTGATTTTTCTCATATTTCCAGTATTTTCGGGCTTTTCAAGCCTTTTTACCTTTCTTCATTTTTCACTTATTCTGGCATATTTTGGCATATCTTTGCAT
>JBNMGS010000309.1:0-3120 GCA_050872365.1 Lachnospira sp. | reverse complement strand
TTTATGCGAAGTATCCACTATACACAAACTGATAAATATTTAGATTTATTTACGACAACACTAAAGCGGATATTACTTCCGTCAGCAGTAACCAGATAAATATTCAGACTTATCTGCGCCGTTCCCGTAAAGTAGATTGTAACATTTCAGCTATAATAAAAATATTTTTTGTAAAAAACACTTTACATATGTGGTAAAAAGTAGTATATATAAAAGTATCAAAAAGCTACTTTTGCAAAGGCGGTGAAAATATGTCGGATAATAAGAGTATTCCGAGAGAATTAAGAAAGAATAAAAACGGGCTTACAGAGAAAGAGTTTCTGGCACAGTACAATCCGGGACATTATGAAAGACCAAGTGTTACAGTTGATATGCTGCTTTTTGGAATGAGCAAAGACCTTAAAGGACTTAAACTGCTTCTTATAAAGAGAAACAATCATCCATATATAGACTGTTATGCACTTCCGGGAGGTTTCGTTGATATAAAGGAGTCAGCATATACAGCGGCGTGCAGGGAGTTAGAGGAAGAAACCGGACTTAAGGATATATATATGGAGCAGTTATATACTATGAGCCAGCCTGACAGGGATCCAAGAATGAGAGTTATAGATATTGCCTATATGACACTTATTCCTATAGATGGAATGAAGCCACAGGCAGGGGATGATGCCAGTGAAGCGTTGTGGTTTGATATAACATTTGATGATGAAAAGCTTACATTCAGTAATAGTGAGAAGAATATCAATATTGTCTATTCGCTTAAGGAAAAGGTATTTAATAACGGAAGGTTAAAGGTTAAGAATTATATTCCTGAGCTTGTAAGCGATGAAGCACTTGCTTTCGACCACGCACAGATAGTTCTTGAGGGACTTATGAGATTAAGAAACAAGACAGAGTATTCTGATATAGCATTTAATCTTATGCCACAGGAATTTACGCTTCCAGACTTGCAGAGAGTTTATGAGATTATACTCGGAAAGAAACTCTACAAGACGAATTTTAAAAGAAATGTCGACAATAAAATAAAATCACTCGACAGAAAGGGCGTTTCCATAACAGGCAACAAGGCTTCTGAGCTGTATGAGTATGTTCCAGACTGATATGACCGTCTAATACAGGCAAAGCTAAACAATATTTTATATATGCTCATTTGAATAAAATAATTAAAAGAAAGGATACCAGCACTATGAAAAAAGTATTAGTTATTATAGATATGCAGAATGATTTCATCGATGGCCCACTTGGAAATGATGAATGTAAACAAGCCGTTCCAGCTGTTATTGATGCAGTGAATAACGGCGGATATACAGATGTTATTCTTACAAGGGATACGCACGGTGATAACTATCTTAATACACAGGAGGGAAGAAAGCTTCCGGTTGTCCACTGTATTAAGGGAACAGATGGCTGGCAGATTAACAGCGATATTATGAAAGTAGTTAATGCCTCATATGAGCCTGTTATTATTGATAAGCCTACATTTGCAAGTCTTGAGCTTGGAGAGGTGCTTTCAAATATGGTAAGTGAGGGAGATGTAGTCGACTTCTGCGGCGTATGTACAGGAATATGTGTCATAAGCAACTTAAGCATAGCCAAAGCCACAATACCGGAGGTGACTGTAAGACTTATAGAAAATGCAACAGCCTGCGTGACTAAGGACTCAAAGGAAGCCGCAGTCAAGACAGCCGGTATGATACAGGTAGAGATAGTATAGACCGGGTTTAGAGAACTATATTCATATACATTTTGTAATAAAGTTTCTGCAACAGATTGTAAGATATTTGGTTTAAAGTTCTATACGCAGATATATTTTTAGAAAGATTACAGAGTTCCTGAAAAATGAAAAGGATTAGGCGCACCACATATATTGTAAGAGAGGGATGTGCGCAGAAAAGAGGAAAATTATGAGATTACATCCAATAATAACAAGTTTATTAGAAACAGATATGTATAAGTTCAGTATGGGACAGGCGATATATCATCAGTTCTCAGATTATAAGACAACATGGACATTCAAGTGCCGTAATAAGGACGTGCATTTCACAGAGGAAATGGTTGAAGAGATAAGAGAGCAGATAAAGCATTTTTGTACCTTGAGATTTACAGAGGATGAGCTTGATTACCTTGAAAATGTAAAGTGGATGAAGGGCAGTTATGTAGACTTTTTAAGATTATGGCAGGCAAGATATGCAGATTTTAAGATAACCACGGATGCAGAATGTGGACTTAGTATCGAAACGTTTGGTACATGGCTTAACACATCAATGTACGAGATACCAACACTTGCTATCGTAAATGAAGTGTACTTCAGAATGGCTTACGATTATGATGAACTTCTTGACAGCTTTAAGGAGAGACTATCGGCTAAAGTGGCAGCACTTGAGGCAGATGCCGCTGTTGAAACAGAAGGAAAAGAAACTGTATACAGATTAGGAAGCTTTAGCGAGTTCGGACTTAGAAGACGATTATCAGCTGAGGCACAGGAGCTTGCCGTTAAGGCTTTGTCAGAGGCTGATTATAAAGGCAATTCATTATTTGTAGGAACAAGTAATGTTTATCTTGCAAAGAAATATAATCTCACACCAGTAGGTACTATGGCACATGAGTGGATTATGTGTACGGGACAGGGCAATCACAAGCACAATCCGGCATATTCTAACTGGTATGCACTTGATGCATGGGTAAGGGAATATGGCATACTTAATGGTATAGCGCTTACAGATGCAATAACAACAGACTGCTTCTTAAAGGATTTCCAGCTCACATATGCAACACTTTTTGGTGGCGTAAGACATGACAGTGGCGATCCTTATGCATGGGGTGAGAAAATGCTTAAGCATTATGAGAACCTTGGAATAGATGCAAGAAATAAAACTCTGTTATTTAGTGACAGTCTAGATTTTGACAGGGCTGACAAGCTGTATAGATATTTTAATGGCAGAGCAAAGGTAGCATTTGGAATAGGAACGTATATCAGTAATGATACGAAGGTTCCAGCACTTAATATCGTTATGAAAACGACAAAGTGTAACGGAATGGATGTTGCTAAGATATCAGATAACCCTGGCAAGGGTATGTGTAAGAATCCTGAATACGTTGAATATCTGCAAAGATGTATAG
>JBNMGS010000308.1:0-3121 GCA_050872365.1 Lachnospira sp. | reverse complement strand
ATTCAATAGAGATACCAGGACCTGGTGGAATGCCAATAGGAACCGCAGGAAAGGCTATGCTTCTTCTTTCAGGAGGAATAGACAGTCCAGTTGCTGGATATATGATTGCAAAACGAGGCGTACAGATAGAAGCTACTTATTTTCATGCTCCACCTTATACAAGTGAACGTGCTAAACAGAAGGTTGTTGACCTTGCAAGACTTGTGTCTAAATATGCAGGCCCTATAGTTCTTAATGTTGTTAATTTTACAGATATCCAGCTTGCAATATATGAAAAGTGCCCTCATGATGAGCTTACTATAATCATGAGAAGATATATGATGAAGATAGCAGAAGAATTAGGTAAGGCAAGCAAATGTATGGGACTTATAACCGGTGAAAGCATAGGACAGGTAGCAAGTCAGACGATGCATAGCCTGTATTGTACTAATGAAGTATGTACTATGCCTGTATACAGACCTGTTATCGGATTTGACAAACAGGAAATTATTGACATATCTGAAAAGATTGGAACATATGAAACATCTATTCAGCCATTTGAGGATTGCTGTACAATATTTGTGGCAAAACATCCAGTGACTAAGCCTAATCTTAATATTATAAAGCAACATGAGCATAATCTTGATGAAGTGATAGATGATCTTATGAAGACAGCTATTGAAACAACAGAAAAGATAGTGGTTAAATAATACGATGCAGACACTGGTAAAATAGGGCGATTCTGTCTGTAAAAGAATAGTTTTTATTTGTGATTAAAAATAAAAAGGGATGTCACACATAAGTGTGACATCCTGTTTCGATATAACCTGGGCGATATTTATAGATTAGCTTATATAATCTGTATAAGCTTGTAAACATATTATGCAGATTACTGACATTTAAAGAACAGGTTATAATAGCAATACAAATACATGGCTGATTATACGATATATGGCTTTAATACGGCAAGTATTGTGTCGATATCATTTTCAGCATGAATATTAAGATCGATAGGCTTAGAAAGATCAAGACTGAAGATACCCATGATAGATTTAGCATCTATTACATATCTTCCTGATACAAGGTCAAAGTCTACGTCAAACTTAGTGATATCGTTAACAAAAGATTTAACTTTATCGATTGAGTTTAATGAAATCTGAACTGTTTTCATTGAGCTACCTCCCACATAGAATAATTACTTATGTATTAATTATAATGTTTATGCGGGTTATGTCAAGAATAAAGTGATGATAATGAATATGACAAAGTCACTTTTTAAATATGATTTATATAATTGCACAGTACATATGTGCGGAAGAGAGGAAATGTTGAAAAAAGTAGCTATACATAATCTTGGATGTAAGGTTAATTCATACGAAGCTGAATCCATGGAGCTTATGCTTAGTAATGCAGGGTATGAGATTGTACCATTTGATGAAAATATAATTGCAGATATTTACATAATTAATACTTGTTCTGTAACAAATATAGCAGATAGAAAATCACGCCAGATGCTGCATAAGGCAAAGAAAATGAATCCACAGTCTATAGTTGTGGCTGCGGGCTGTTATGTACATGCAGATGAAGATGGCATAAAGAAAGACGAAGCGGTTGATATTGTTCTTGGAAATAATATGAAGATTAACATTGTTGATGTACTTGATGAGTATTATAAAGATAACAGCCGTGATGATTATGTACTAGACATAAATAATAAAGAGACAACATACGAAGAACTTAAGATAGATAAAGTAACTGAGCATACCAGAGCGTATATAAAGATACAGGATGGATGTAATCAGTTCTGTTCGTACTGCATAATACCATATACAAGGGGAAGAATAAGAAGCCGAGCTGCAAATGATATAGTTGATGAAGTTAAGAGGCTTGCTTCTAATGGATATAAGGAAATTGTGCTTACTGGTATTCATCTCTCATCTTATGGAAAAGATACAGGAAAAGAAACTCTTCTGGATGTTATAAAACTTGTACATGAGGTTGATGGGATTAAGCGTATTCGTCTTGGTTCGTTAGAGCCAAGAATAGTAACTGATGAATTTGTAAGAGAGATAAGTAAGCTTAACAAGTTGTGTCCACATTTTCATCTTTCACTCCAGAGTGGATGTGATAAAATACTTAAAGCTATGAACAGAAAATATACATCAGAAGAGTATCTTAAAGGATGCGATATATTAAGAAAATATTATAAAAATCCTGCTATAACTACAGATGTAATTGTTGGCTTTCCGGCAGAAACGGATGAAGATTTTAATATAACGAAGAATTTTCTTGAAAAAGTACATTTCTATGAGATGCATATATTTAAGTATTCAAGAAGAAAAGGAACTGTTGCCGACAAGATGCCAGAACAGGTTGATGATAAGATTAAGACTAAGAGAAGTAATGAACTTATAAAACTGGAAGAGAAAATGTCTTATGAATACAGAAAGCTTTATGAGAATTCATATATGGACGTCCTTGTTGAAGAAAGACAGACTATTAATGGAAAAGAATATTACACAGGATATACAATGAATTATATAAGAGTTCTTATACCTGTAGAACAATTAGATAATATGGATAAAGAAGTTATTAATGATATATATCATGTTAAGTGTATTGGACTTGATGATTCAGGAAAATACATGTATGGTAATATTTTTGTTGATAATTAAACATAAAAATCATCCAGTAATGTGTGAAATATGAGCAAGCTTATGTGGGTTTAGACCTTTTGAACCTTGTATCATTTATATATAAATTAACATAGAAGAACACGTAGTTTATGAAAATTTAATAAAAGGTGGAAAATACTATGACCAGATTAAGAAAAAATGAAAAAGGTATGATTCTGGCAATTGATATGGGTAATACTAATATTGTTATAGGATGCGTAGATGATAATGGTGTGTTGTTTGAGGAAAGATTATCAACAGATTTTTCAAAAACAGAATTAGAATATGCTATTGGATTCAAAACTGTGGTAGAATTATATAACATAGATTCGCATGACATAAAGGGAGCGATAATGTCTTCTGTTGTTCCGCAGCTTTCTAATATTATAAAAGCTGCAGTAGAGAAAACTATAGGTATATCACCATTGATAGTGGGTCCGGGTATAAAAACTGGACTTAACATACTT
>JBNMGS010000307.1:0-3133 GCA_050872365.1 Lachnospira sp. | reverse complement strand
TAATATAAGTATGCAAAAAAATACAAAATTCGGGGTTGCCAATTTAGAAAAGAAGGTGTATATTACAAATAAATTAATATTTGAAGTCAAAGGGGACAATTCTGACATGCATAGCTGGAATTGTCCTCTTTTTCTTTTTGAATAGTTAAGATTACTAATCATAAGTAGGTCTAAGGAAAGAAAAGCTATTGTTTAGCAATAATAGTTTTTAACATTATCAAACCCAGGGTTTTATCTCTGGCATCACATATTATCTATATATTAAAGAAGTGATGGATGATAAAATAAAGAACATAGAAATGGAGAATAATTATGGATAAGATTGATAAGAAATTAATTACATTACTACAGAATAATGCCAGAATGCCACTTAAGGCACTTGCTGAAAATGTGTTTTTATCATCACCTGCTGTATCAGCACGAATAGAAAGACTTGAAAAAGAAGAAATCATAGAAGGCTATGAAGTTAAGATAAACCAGTTAAAGCTGGGTTATCATATAACAGCATTTATTAACTTAGAGGTAGCACCAGTTCAGAAGCCGGAGTTTTATCCATTCATCAAGTCATGCCCTAATGTAGTTGAATGCAACTGTGTAACAGGTAATTATTCGATGCTGTTAAAGGTAGTATTTCCAAGCACAATGGAACTTGATACATTTATAGGACAGCTGCAGAAGTTTGGAAGGACGAGCACACAGATAGTGTTCTCTACACCTGTTGCACCAAGAGGAATAGATGTTAATCAGGAGCTTCCGGGTGAAGAGCCACAGGATTAGGATAACTGGTTATTAAGAAGACAGGCTGTTTAGAGCAGCTGTAATGTAACAAGAAATTAATTTAGACAGCAGCTTGTAAATAATGTAATGAAAACATAATATGAATACTTTGTGAAAAAGTCACAGTTGTTGTTGATACCACTGTGACTTTTTTGTTATAATTAACAAGATTGAATGTGAAAAGAGTGTAAGAAGCGATTCTGTCATTCTCTGCCATTCTTTGCCGTTTGAGGATTATTACATTGTTTTGTATTACATTGTTTTGTAATTCACGTGGTCCCTGAACACTTCAAATTATAATTATAAATGGAAAGAGGAATTATGAATATTAATAGTATATTAGATAATGTTGGAAAAGTAATAGTTGGAAAAGATGATGTCGTTGTAAAAGTACTCACAAGCATACTTGCCGGTGGACATATTCTTTTAGAGGATGTACCTGGTACAGGTAAAACCATGCTTGCTAAGACTGTAGCTAAGAGTATTGACTGTGAATTTAAAAGAATACAGTTCACACCAGATCTTCTTCCATCTGATATAACAGGACTTCATATATACAATCAGAAGAGTGGAGAGTTTGTATTAAGCAAAGGACCAGTATTTGCTAATATTATACTTGCAGATGAGATAAACAGGGCTACACCAAGAACACAGTCTGCGTTGCTTGAATGTATGGAAGAACATCAGGTTACTATTGATGGTGATACACTTAAGTTAGAAGAACCATTCATAGTGCTTGCAACAGAAAATCCTGTAGAAACGGCGGGAACATATCCGCTTCCGGAAGCACAGTTAGACAGATTCCTTATGAAGCTTGAGATGGGATACCCGGATAAGAATGCAGAGGTAGAGATTCTTAACAGATTCTTAAAAGATAACCCGGTTACAGAATTGTTAAGTGTATGCAAAAAGCAGGATATTATAGACATGAAAAAACAGGTTAGAGAGGTATATATACATCCATCACTTATTAATTATATAGCAGAGCTTGCCGGTGCTACACGTAATATGTCAGATGTTGCTATAGGTATTAGTCCAAGAGGTTCGATAGCCATGGTAAATGCTGCAAGAGCATATGCATATGTGAATGGAAGAGAATATGTTATACCATCTGATATTAAAGAACTTTCAGTATGTGTGTGGGCACACAGACTTGTGTTTAGTACAGGACTTGTATCAAAGGGCAGCAGGGAACAGGCTGTCAATGCAGCGTTTGCACAGGTCGCAGTACCAACTGAGGAGTGGACTAAGTAGATGAATATTGTTTTGATGCTTATAGGAGTTGTTATTGTTTATAAAGTTATATCAGTAATATACAGGAAAAACTGGGATAAGAATTTAAGTTCAGATGTAATATTTTCACATACGACAGCGACTAAGGGCGATAAGATAGAATTAGTGGAAACAGTCGTAAATGCCAAAAAGCTTCCGGTGTTTTGCATGAATGTAAAGTTTGACATAGATAGAAACTTTATATTCGGACAGAAGGACACGAATTCAATGGTGTCGGATAAAACATATCGTAATGATGTGTTTTCACTGCTTTCAAACCAGAAGGTTACAAGACGTATAGAAGTAGAATGTTCCAAGAGAGGCGTATACAGACTGGAAACTGTTGAAATGGTGTTTCCAGGGGCATTTATGAATGAAATAATGATACATAGAAGCAGATTATACAGTAATATTACTGTGTTTCCAAAGCCAGCAGATGTAAGACAGTTATCAGACGTTAATAATATGATTACGGGTGAACTGGAAAGAAAGAAATATCTTAGCGAAGATAAGTTCGTTTTTGCAGGAATAAGAGATTATCAGTCATATGACAGCATAAGGGATATTAACTGGAATGCATATGCCAAAACAGGCAATCTTATGGTTAATCATTATAACGAGACAGTAAGCAGAAATGTATGCATTCTTCTTAATCTTGAAAGTGAAGGCGCGTATATGCAGGATGATATAGTTGAACAGGCTATAAGCATAGCAGCAGGTCTTTCGCAAATGCTTGCATCAAGAGGTGTTAACGTATCACTGATTTCAAATGGCCGCGACATAGATACAAAGGAGAATATAGATATAAAAGCCGGATCCGGGTTATCACACTTTAATCAGATTAATATGGAACTTGCAAGAATAGATGTATCACAGACTATGGATGAGTTTGCAGATATGTTGGCGTCACTGAATGATAATACAGTATCCGTTAATAAAGCAGGCAGGCAGGATGATATGGTATATGTCCTTATATCTGCCAATAAAAACGACAGAATCAGAAAAGCCTCACAACTTATCATGGATAAACAGTATAATAAGATATGGATTGTTCCACAGGTTATAAGTGGTGTTGGCAGTATGT
>JBNMGS010000306.1:0-3153 GCA_050872365.1 Lachnospira sp. | reverse complement strand
TATAATATTTATAATAATAATTATGATGATAATTATGATGATATAAATGTTAGTGAAAATGCATTTGATAGTGACGGAATTCGAAGTAATAATAAAATTATTGATATTAGTGGTGAAAGTACAGATAATCCCACGCAAACACACATAAGTGATGATAGTATTAGTGATATCAATAAAAATATGAATATCGTTGGTTTCTGCGTACTCGGAGGTATATTTTCTGAAGGCATAGACTTAAAAGGGGATGCCCTTATAGGAGCCGCCATAGTTGGAACAGGTATTCCCATGATATGCCGTCAGAGAAATATATTGCGTGATTACTTTGATACCCATGGAAAGAACGGATATCAGTATGCATATGTTTATCCTGGTATGAACAAGGTACTACAGGCTGCAGGCAGGGTTATAAGAACTGACAGTGACAGAGGTATTATATTGTTGTTAGATGACAGATTTCTGACTAAAGAATATGAGCTGCAGTATCCTAGAGAGTGGGATATGATATATCCGTGTGATATTGCAAGGGTCAGGGAATACATTGATGATTTCTGGAAGAAACAGGGTGATTGATTTTGTTATTTATTTGTCAAATTTATGCGACTCTTGTCAGAATACATTGATAAATTGTCAGACATATGTTATTATTTTGATATAAATATAAACGTGAGTCACTAATTATGAGATTATTTTATATTGGAGAATACAGTATGGAAGAAAGTAAGTTAAAAGAGATGATTAATTCTAATGCTGGTATAGATGAATGGAAAAAAGCGGGATTTAATGATCTTCAGGCATTAGAGATTACAATGGGAATAAACAGTGGCGTTGACGTATCGATATATGCTACGGAAGAATTTAACGAAAGACAGATGAAGGTTATAAGGAATGCCCTTCAGGAAGGCATAGATGTAACTCCTTTTGCCAATCCTGAATATGATTATATGCAGATGGAGCAGATAAAAGAAGGCATTAAAGAGGGCATGGATTTATCACTTATATGTAATCCTAAGTATGATTATTCTGTTATGAGGGAGATAAGACTTGCACTTAAGTACAGGTTTGATCTTAGCAGATATGCAAGCATGGGATATCCTGGAGATGTGTTAAGACAGATAAGGTTATCTAAGAAGGATGATATAGATATTTCATTTTTTGTAAAAGATAACTATAATGCAAGCCAGCTTAACGAGATAAGATTGGGACTTATTAAATGTGTAGATGTATCAAGGTATATGTTACATGAATATACTGCAGATCAGATGAAACAGATAAGATTAGGACTTGAAAGCGGTGTAGATATAACAAAATATAATATGATAGGATTTTCTTCTGGACAGATGGAACAGATAAGACTGGGATTAGAAGAGGGAATAGATGTTACTCCTTATGCAGATCCATTTATAGATGCCGTTAGGATGAAAGAAGCAAGACTTGAGGCAGAGAACAGGGGGAATGAACAGACAGAGCAGCTGAATGAGCTTCAGAGCCAGGAGATACTGTTAGGACTTCAGAGTGGAGTAGATGTCAGCCTGTATGCAGATCCAAGATATACGTTCAGGCAGATGGAACAGATAAGGATAAGACTTGAAAGGGGATTAGATCCATCAGAATTACTGATATATAAGGATAACTGATAAGTCAGTATATGAGTAAGAACATGAAACTATAGATGATTGGAGGATTCAGATTTGAGTAATGTATATGAAAAACAAACAGAATTGAATACCAAGAATGTAGTTGTCAGTGTTGCTGAGGATCATATGAGTGCTAGCGTTGTCCTTGGTTCTATAGGGCAGGATAGCTCATATACGTATGAAGAGATTATGGATAAATTGTCAGCAGCAGGGGTACGGACGGGTATAGATGAAGCTAAGATAAGAGATATTATCGTTAAAAAAGTATATGAGATAGATGTAACTGTAGCAGAGGGAAAGTCTGCTGTAAACGGCGAGGACGGACGATATATATTCTATTTTGATGAGAATTATGAAAGAGATAATAAGCCAACATTAAGAGAAGATGGTTCGGTAGATTATTTCAATGTTAAGCTTTTTGAAAAGGTCAGCTCTGGAGATAAGCTGGCTGAATATATAGAACCGACTAAGGGAGAGTTTGGTTATGATGTGTGTGGCAAGCTGCTTATACCTAAGCCGGGCAGGCCAAGTCCGAGGTTAAGAGGAAGAGGGTTCACAGTTTCGGAAGATGGTAATACATATTTTGCACAGACAGATGGCAAGGTGGAATATCGTAATTATGACCTGAATGTAAGCACAGTATATAGTGTTTCGGGTGATCTGGATGCAGGAAGCATAGATTTTAATGGTGATGTTACTATAGATGGTGGCGTACATAGTGGTGTTACTGTTCATGCCATGGGCAACATATTTGTCGGAGGATATGTTGAGGATGCTGTTCTTAAAGCTGGAAAGGATATAATAATCAAAGATGGAGTGAATGCCAGGGAGAATGGCATTATTGAAGCAGATGGAAACATATCTGCCAGATTCTTTGAGAATGCAAAGGTTATAAGTCACAGTGATATTAAGTGCGATTATATGCTTAACTCTAATGCAACAGCATACGGCAATATATATCTTGAGGGTAAGCTTGGTTCTGTTATAGGTGGAGATATAACGGGAATAAGGGGAGTTACTGTTAAGAGCTGCGGCAGCGATTCATTTGCCAAGACAGTTATACGTGTAGGAGCAACAAAGAACATTAATTCAGAATATGCCCAGATAATCATGAAGATTAAGGATATAGATTCAGAGGTAGAACGTTACGACCAGGCATTATATAAGCTTGACTTATTAAAAAAGGCTGATTCTGATAAATTTGATGAGAATCTTCACAGAAAGGTATTCCAGACAAAGATAGTCAAGAAGGCAGAGAAAGCCAAGTACGAAGAACGTGGAAGATATTTATATTCACTGATTAAGGAGTCTGAGAGAGCTGTAGTTAAGGTGGATAAGAATATATATCCGGGAAGCCGTGTTTTTATGGGTGATAAGACATATGTGCCGAGCACTGTATTTACACACATTGCACTTAAGAAGACATCATCAGGAATACTTATAAGAAATTATGACTCTTTATAATGAATGATGTAAAGATTGCGTAAGTTTCAAAGCAATGGAGCAATCTGTATACATC
>JBNMGS010000305.1:0-3181 GCA_050872365.1 Lachnospira sp. | reverse complement strand
TTGCTATATAAGGTGCTGCCTTATTTTGTAGCAATATCCTATGTATTACTTATAATAATGTGTATGAGAAGTAAAGATGCAATCGTAACACCTACTATATCATTTAGTGTTGATGCTACTGGTTATGTTGAAACATCTAATATATTTGTTACAGCAAAACTTATACTTACTCCACTGACTTCATTTATTGTTGTCTCTTTTTTCCGCAAATGTATAGATGCAAAAAGACCATATATAAAATACAACATTACACCTCTTGTTAAGAAGGATAAAAAAGGTGAATCAATGCCCAGCAGACATGTATTTTCTATAACAATCATAGCAATGTGCTGGTTATATATTTATCAGCCTGTTGGGATTGTTCTGCTTGTATTAACAGTAGTTCTTGCAGTATTAAGAGTAATTACCGGCGTGCATTTTATAAGAGATGTTATTGCCGGAATAGCTGTAGGTGTACTATGTGGTTTTATTGGATTGTGGATTTTATAAATTTCATTATGATTTTTGTATTTTTTTGCATTTTTTTTAAAATATAGTTGACATTTTATTACTCATACTATATTATATTCTAGTGTGCCGCTCAGTTAGGATATAAGAAGGTTTAATCCTCTCCAAAACTGGCGAGTAATTATTTTAGGAGGTGCCATATGTACGCAATTATTGCAACAGGTGGTAAACAGTACACAGTTTCAGAAGGCGATGTAATCAAGGTTGAAAAGCTTGGTGTTAACGCTGGCGATACTGTTACATTTGACCAGGTTCTTTTCGTTAATAACGGTGAAGCTAAGGTTGGTGATCCTACAGTAGCAGGAGCAACAGTTACAGCAAGCGTTGTTGAAGAAGGTAAGGACAAGAAAGTCATCGTGTATAAGTATAAGAGAAAAACTGGATATCACAAGAAGAACGGTCACAGACAGCTCTTCACTAAGGTTAAGATTGAAAAGATCAATGCTTAATTAGTGTGAGGTGTGTTATCCATGACTCATATAACTATCTACAAGACCACTAATGGTGGAATAGTAGGATTTAAGTCAGCAGGTCATGCTGGTTATGCGGAAGAAGGTAGTGATATCATATGTTCCGCAGTATCTATTCTGACATTCAACACTATCAATTCTATAGAGAAATTTACAGATACGAAGTTTGATGTTTCAGTAGATGAAGAAGAGGCTATAGTTGATTTTATGGTCACTTCTGATATTAGTGATAAAACTCAGGTGTTATTAGATGCCTTAGAACTTGGATTAAGTTCTATTGCTGCTGGTAATCCTGATTACTTATTGATTACCGTCAAGGAGGTGTAATGTTATGTTGAATTTGAACCTTCAGTTTTTCGCTCATAAAAAGGGTGTTGGTTCTACAAAGAATGGTAGAGATTCAGAATCTAAGAGATTAGGTGCAAAGAGAGCTGATGGACAGTTCGTTTTAGCTGGTAATATTCTTTACAGACAGCGTGGAACAAAGATTCATCCAGGTGTTAATGTTGGTCGTGGTGGCGATGATACATTATTCGCACTTGTTGATGGAACTGTTAAGTTTGAAAGAAAGGGCAGAGATAAGAAGCAGGTTTCTGTTTATCCTGTTGCCTCAGAGAACTAATTAGTTTTTATAAGCTCCAAATCTTCGGATTTGGGGCTTTTTGTGAATTAGAGGGGAAATTAAACTATTTTTAATTAACTTGTACAATATTTTAGATTTACTCATATATAGTTATAAGTTTAATTGCAGTTATGATAATTTATATATTGGTGTAATGCAACAAAGCTGCCAAATACAGCATGAGAATGGAGATTAATATGTTTTCAGATAAAGTAAGAATATTTATTAAATCCGGTAAAGGCGGCGATGGACATGTAAGTTTCAGACGTGAACTTTATGTACCAGCTGGAGGACCGGATGGTGGTAATGGTGGTAATGGTGGTGACATCATATTCCAGGTTGACAAAGGTCTTAACACTCTTGGTGATTTCAGACATAACAGTAAATATATTGCACAGAGTGGTGAAGAAGGCGGAAAGAAAAGATGTACCGGAAAGAATGGTGATGACCTTATAATCAAAGTTCCTGAGGGAACTGTAATATATGATGATGAATCTGGCAAGGTAATAGCTGATATGTCAGGTGAAAATATGAAAGAAACTATCCTTAAGGGTGGTCGCGGCGGCAAAGGAAATATGAACTATGCAACATCTACAATGCAGGCTCCACAATATGCACAGCCTGGTCAGGAAGCCAAGGAGCTTTGGGTTCGTCTTGAATTAAAATGTATTGCCGATGTCGGACTTGTTGGTTTTCCTAATGTTGGTAAATCCACATTTTTATCAAGAGTAACTAACGCACGTCCTAAAATTGCCAATTATCATTTTACAACTCTTAATCCAAACCTGGGTGTTGTTGATATAGATGGTGGTAAAGGATTTGTGATTGCTGATATTCCAGGACTCATTGAAGGTGCTTCTGAAGGTGTTGGACTTGGACATCAGTTTTTAAGACACATAGAAAGAACAAAAGTAATTATCCATATAGTAGATGCTGCATCAACTGAAGGTCGTGATCCAATAGCTGATATAAAAGCTATCAATGCTGAATTAGAGGCATATAATCCTGATTTACTTAAAAGACCACAGGTAATTGCTGCCAATAAAATAGATGCCATATATGATGATGGCACCGGCACTAATCCAGTTGATCTTATTAAAGAAGCTTTTGAACCGGAAGGAATAAAGGTATATCCTATATCAGCAGTAACAGGGCAGGGCGTTAAAGAATTGCTTTATGCTGTAAGAGAACTGCTTGATAATTTTCCAGATGATGTTGTTATATTTGAAAAGGAATTCGATATGGACGAACTTCTTGATAATGCCAATGACAATTACAATGTATACGTTGACGAAAATGGAGTATTCATTGTAGAAGGGGACAGAATCGATAAAATGCTCGGTTACACTAACCTTGAATCAGAAAAAGGATTTAATTTCTTCCAGAAGTTTATGAAGAGTTCAGGTGCTATAGACCGACTTGAAGAACTTGGAATAGAAGAAGGCGATACAGTACGTGTTGGTGATTACCTTGAATTCGACTACTATAGAGCCTGATTGATAATAATAAATTATATAACAATTAATAACTATATGGTTTTAATTATTAAAACTATCATAATATAAACATTTTATAATATTTA
>JBNMGS010000304.1:0-3190 GCA_050872365.1 Lachnospira sp. | reverse complement strand
GTAATAGAAATGGAGTTTTACAATGGATATTATTAAAAAGATTGCAGAAGAATTAAGTGTAAAAGCCTCACAGGTAGATGCAGCCGTAAAGCTTATAGATGAGGGCTGTACTATACCATTTATTGCGCGATATAGAAAAGAGGTTACAGGGGCATTAAACGATGAACAGCTTCGTGAACTTGATGACAGGCTTAAGTATTTACGTAATCTTGAGGATAGAAAAACACAGGTTATCGCAAGCATAGAGGAACAGGGAAAGCTTACAGATGAACTTAAGGAACAGATTCTTACAGCTGAAACTATGGTGCTTGTAGAAGATTTATACAGACCATATAAGCAGAAGAGAAGAACAAGAGCAACCATAGCCAAAGAAAAAGGACTTGAGCCTCTTGCAGAGTATATTAAGGCGCAGGATGCTAAAGAAGATATTCTTGTTGAAGCTGAAAAGTATGTGTCTGATGAGGAAGGAAAAGAGGTAAAGAGTGCACAGGATGCTGTTGCAGGGGCACTTGATATTATAGCTGAACAGATATCAGATGTTGCAGATTACAGGACATATATAAGAGACATAACATTTAAAGAAGGAAAAATTGTAGTAACAGCCAAAGATGCCGATGCGGAGTCTGTATATGAGAATTATTACGATTACAATGAAGCTATAGCTTCTATTCCAGGTCATAGAATTCTTGCTATTAACAGAGGAGAGAACGAAAAGTTCCTGACAGTTAAAGTTGAGGCACCGGAAGAAAGGATACTCAGATATCTTGAGAAACAGATAATTACAAACGACAATGAGTATACATCGCCATATCTTAAAGAGTGCATAGCAGATGCATATGACAGACTTATAGCACCAGCTATTGAAAGAGAAATAAGAAATACACTTACAGAAACAGCAGAAGACGGAGCTATTAAGGTGTTTGGTAAGAATCTTGAGCAGCTTCTTTTACAGCCACCTATAGCTGGAAAAGTTGTGCTTGGATGGGATCCGGGCTTTAGAAACGGATGTAAGCTGGCGATAGTAGATGCAACAGGTAAAGTACTTGCCACAAAGGTTGTATATCCGACAGAGCCATTTAATAAGGTTGATGAAACTAAGAAAATAGTTGCGGATCTTATTAAAAAATATAATGTAAACCTTATCTCATGTGGAAATGGAACAGCTTCAAGAGAGTCAGAACAGATAATTTCAGATATGATAAAGGAATATGACCTTAAGAATGTAGATTACGTGATAACCAACGAAGCCGGTGCTTCAGTATATTCAGCAAGTAAGCTTGCAACAGAGGAGTTCCCTGATTTTGATGTTAACCAAAGAAGTGCAGTATCTATAGCCAGACGTGTACAGGATCCACTTGCAGAGCTTGTTAAGATAGATCCTAAGTCTATAGGTGTTGGTCAGTATCAGCATGATATGAACCAGAAGAAGTTAAGTGAAACATTAGGTGGAGTTGTAGAAGATAGTGTTAACAAAGTAGGTGTAGACCTTAATACTGCATCAGCTTCCCTTCTTGAATATATATCAGGAATATCAAAGGCAGTTGCAAAGAATATTATAGATTACAGAGAAACTAACGGTAGATTTACTAACAGAAAACAGCTTCTTAAAGTAGCTAAGTTAGGACCAAAGGCATTTGAACAGTGTGCAGGATTTATGAGAATATCAGGGGGAGATAATCCACTTGATGCAACAAGCGTACACCCTGAAAGCTATGATGCAGCTAAGAAGCTTCTTGAAGTTATGGGATATGATATAGATTCGATAAGTTCTGGTGAGCTTATAGGACTTAAGTCAAAAATAGAAGATATGAGTAAGCTTGCAGATGAACTTGGTATAGGAACTATAACACTTGAAGATATAGTAAAAGAACTTGAAAAACCGGGCAGAGATCCAAGAGATGAGATGCCTAAACCAATATTAAGAAAAGATGTACTTGATATGAAAGATCTTACACCAGGCATGATACTTAAAGGTACTGTGAGAAATGTTATTGATTTCGGTGCATTTGTTGATATCGGAGTTCATCAGGATGGACTTGTACATATATCACAGATGAGTGCTGAAAGAAGAGTTGAGCATCCGCTTGATATTGTAAGTGTTGGCGATATTGTTGATGTAAGGGTCATAGATGTTGATGTTAACAAAGGAAGAATATCATTATCAATGATTCTTGATGAAAAAGCAGCTGCAAACAGAGGAAGAAGAAACAGCGGGGAAGGTGGCAACAATAAGGGCAGCAGACAGAATACTAGAGATAATAATGACAGAAGCCAGAACAGAAGAAAGAATAAGCAGCAGGGACTTAATCTGAGAGGCCTTGAAAAGTTTATGCATTAAAACGTTAAAAAGAAAGGCGGAATAACAGTAGTGGATAATGTTATAGAGTTTGACAGCAAAGTTACAGAAAAAGATCTCTTAAGATTTAAGTTTTATCATAAATATCATACAGTATCAGGCATGGCAGAGATTCTGCTTGCCCTGATACTTATAGTACTTTCGGTTATCTCAGCGGGAAAAGTTAATATATCATATACACTTATGGTAGGCGTGTTTGGTATATTTTTCCTGATATTTCCATCAGTAGATATGAAACTTCGGGCTAAAAGACAGATGCAGAGTGTTATTACGTTTAAAGAAAAGGTGCATTATAGAATGGATGAAGCCGGTATAACAGTAAGTCTTGGAGATGTTACGGAAACACTTTCATGGGATAAAATATATAAGATAAAGTTTGATGGCAGAAATATAGATGTGTACATGACAACAGTTAATGCTAATATAATACCAGTAAGGGATTTTGGAGGTAAAGCTGCTGATTTTGTAAAACTGGCACAAAAACATCTTAAGCCATTCCAGGTGAAGATTAATGTTGATAAGCTTTCGTAAATAATGCGGTCATCCGCAGAAATAGGTGATGAATATAATATGATTACAGAAACACATAATTCTAAAGAAACTTTTGAGCTTGGGTATAATATGGGAAAAAATGCAAGACCGGGAGAGGTATATTGTCTGGATGGTGATCTTGGTGTTGGAAAAACTGTATTTACACAGGGTTTTGCCAAGGGACTTGGTATAGATGAACCTATAAACAGCCCAACATTTACAATAGTTCAGGAATATCATGAAGGAAGACTTCCATTGTATCATTTTGATGTATACAGAATAGGTGATGTAACAGAAATGGAT
>JBNMGS010000303.1:0-3206 GCA_050872365.1 Lachnospira sp. | reverse complement strand
CACCAGAATATTGTGAACATATATATGCAAGGAAAACACATAAACCTGCATTTATACTCGAAACAAAAAACTATATTGTGAGGGAAGAATGCGAAGATGATTTACCAGAACTGTATAAATTATATGAAACCTTATCAGAATGTCCCTATATAGAGCCTCTATATGAAATCAGTAAAGAAAAAGAATTTCTAAATAATTATATAAATAATATGTATAAATTTTTTGATTATGGTATGTGGTTGGTATTTTCCAAAAATACAGGAAAACTTGTTGGCAGAATGGGAATAGAAAACAGAAGTATAGATGGTGTTAACTGTCAGGAACTTGGTTATCTAGTAGGAAAGAATTATCAGGGACACAAAATCGCATATGAAGTATGCACAGCAATAATAGAATATGCATATGAATATCTTGGTATAGATAATTTGTATGCATGTATACACAAAGAAAATACAGCCTCCATTAATCTGATAAAAAAGCTGGGATTTGAACTTTATGCGCGGGACGTTAACGGGATGGATATATATATTAGTGCTTAGTGGTGTCAACGTTAGTTTGCATCACTAAGCACTATTAATTCTTCTAAAAATGTCCACCAGAGCTTCCAGAGTTACCTCCACCACTGCTTCCACCAGAGCTTCCTGAACTTCCCGAACTTGTCTCTATGCGTCTTGTTGTGACAGTTGTATTGATAAATATATCTCTTCTATCCATAACATCATATTTATGATTCTTTGTATACTCTGTACTTGATACCGTCATCTTTGCTTTTGCACTACTCATCATCGCCAATACCGCAACTACTGCTATTACTGCTGATATTCCAAGCTTTACAGGCATATTATATGTAAGCTTATCAATTATTGAGGTATTAAGTTTTTTTTCTATTCCTTTTATGTAGTTCACACAACCGGTATAATAATCGCCATCTGCAAGTTTATTCTCTGCCTTTTCACGTATGCTATCCAGCCTGCTCTGTGATATATCACTTCTTGCCCTACCCGATGTAACTATACGGTCTGCTCTTGATGTCATATCTATGCCATATACAACAGCTTCGCAATTGCTTCCTGTACCATAATAACCATACTGCTTTTCAAGCATTGACCTTAAGTATGTATCCATAGGATAGTTATCAAGGTTCTTGTTCATAGTTATAATAACAATGTCAAGATGACACTTATCCGAAGCTTCCTTACACAGCTCAGTAAGGCTGCTTTCTTCTGACGAACTTAATATTCCGGCATCATCTATAACATATTTCTTATCTGCACTGCCTGATACTTTATCATCCTGCTTACCTGTCTCCTGCTGGCTTACAGCATCTGCTCCCATAACTTCGTACACACCTGTAAAACAAGATGTTTCCGCAAATACTATAAGCATAATTGTTGTAATTATTGCAAAAAAACTTTTTGCACAGGTTGTATAAGCAGCCTTCCGTTTTGTTTTTCTATCTTTTGTTTTCATATCATACCCACATATATTTGCCAATATTTTGTATACATTTTTAGCTATATTATTCATCATATAAACAGCAGACCTCCTATCATTGTAATAATAAGAACAATAATAAATGTTACTCCTCCATATATAACTGCCTTTGCAGCACTTATAGGCCGGTCTGCCACAATCTTACCTGTCTGTCCGTTCAGATAAAAATGAAATTCTTTATTCTTAAATCTGAAATTAAGCATCCAGACAGGAAGAAGTGCATATTCATTTTCTTTAGGTTTTAAACTTACATTGTTACCAACTACTGATACACTTGTGTATCCTTGTATAGTATTTCTGGCAATATCTGTTATATATCTATCTGCCCGCTCCCTCGCTCTTGACTCAATCTCATCTGGTGTATAATTAAATCTTTCAGAAAGGTATCCTGAAAGATATGGCATTGCAAAATCTTCTATATCTTCATATTGGTATGGTTCAAGCATATCCATCTGCCTATCTGGCATCTTTTCAGATGCATCTGCTGGAATTCTGTCAAACTCAGCATGTATATCCCTATATACATCAAAATGATCCGTATATGTATATTCAGTATCACCCTTTCTTGTTGTCCTAACCTTATTCGCATGTGCATTCATCTGTGTTCTTGCATTATAACTATATAACCAGAATGGAACATATACGCCACTTATTTTTTCTATTGTACTTGTTGTAGATAATTCTTTCGGCGTTAATAACCCTTTTTTTAACCATTTTTTATAGATATCTACTGCCTGGTCTTTATTAATCTTAAAAGGTATTATTACCTGAGGTCTGAACTCTCCCTGTAATCTGTCTTCAACCAATGTCGGATTACCGCAATATGAACAAAATGTTGCTGAAGTATATTCATCTGCTACGAGCTGTGCACCACAGCTCTGGCAGTTATATATCTTCATATTATGTACTTTTCCCCTCTGGTCTTCTGATATTGTATCATCTTCTTGCTTTTGTTCACTCTCTGCAGATGCTTCCTTGTTTACATATGCTACATCTTCCATCAAAGATGCATATTCTTTCTCATAATCTGCTACGCCAATCTGCGTTCCACAACGTTTACAACCTAACTTCTGCGATTCACTGTCAAATTCCATTGCTGCGCCACAGTTAGGACACTTGTATATAACTGGCATAATCCCCCTCCTTAATTATTGTCATTTTTCGTAATAAAGTGTACATATCAAAAGTGAAAATTTCTTTTTCTGTAAGCCGAAATACCTTTTTACACTTTTGATACTTACATCATCATATTAAAATAATTAAATTGCCTCGTTCATAAAATGTTCATATTACATTCAATAAGAATTAACATTATGAACATTCTTTCTTCACTTTTAGTCAATATACTTCAAATATAGACAAGAGCGAATGAAACACTTCAACATGATATATTTTTAACACATTACATATTTTATATGTTCTACACATATATCATATTCTTGCCTTATATTAGACAAAATTAATATAAATAAAATTCAACATTTAATAAATAATAATTATTTAGCTTACTTACATTTATTTGTTCTTCATAAATATGAGTTGTTTTAAATATATTGCAACTCTCCTCCCTCTTTCAAAGCCACTCCGTAACGGGGTGGCTTTTGTATTAGGCGATACTTAAGTCAGATAACAAAAAATGATGCAATTAAAACCACCAGACCAGCAACCATCATAATAATATCATTCTTCTTATTCTTTTCATTGGCTGCCTT
>JBNMGS010000302.1:0-3213 GCA_050872365.1 Lachnospira sp. | reverse complement strand
GTTTAGACCTTTTGACCCTGGTATCATAATATATAATTATGAATATATCCGCACATAATAATTATCAGCAACCTCCTCTATTTTCCCCTCAAGTTCTAATTCAACCAGGGCGCTGCTTATTTCCTGTAATGATAATCCGGTTTTTTCTATGAGTTCATTTAACCCCACCGGATATAAATCCACACAACTATACAACATATTTTTAGGTGTTGCAAGTTCAAATTCATGTACAGAGCCTTTATTTTGCGGGTATTCCGGTATACTGTTTATAGTTTTTTCATCTGTTTTATTATATGTGCAATCATTTATTTCTGTACTCATACCTTGATAAGACTGACCATTTCTACTGGATTTATAATCACAAGTATATCCGTAATTATCTAATTTTCTTCTTACAGCTTCTATATCTAATATATCTTCCGGTCTTGTTATAACAGCCGCTCCCAGCTTTATAAGATTGTTGCATCCCTCACTTAAGCTGTCACCTATTCTTCCAGGAACTACCATAACTTCCTTGTTCTGTTCAAGTGCTGCATCAACAGTTATAAGTGAACCGCTCTTTTTTCTTGCCTCTACAACTATAACTACATCGGATAACCCACTTATAATCCTGTTTCTTACTGGAAACTGCCCGGCATGTGGTGCTGTTCCTACTGAATATTCCGATAACACGCAGCCTTTTTCTTTCATTTGCGTAAAAATCTCTATATTCTCTCTTGGATAACATATATCAACCCCGCATCCGAGCACTCCACAAGTATATCCATCTGCTTTAAGAGCACCAATATGTGACGCCGAATCTATTCCTCTTGCCAGTCCGCTTATAACCTGTATTCCCATCTTTGCAAAACTTTTTGCAAACACGCTCGCCACATTATATCCATAAGTTGTATTCTGTCTTGAACCTATTATTGCAACTGCCGGCTTATCATTATCCGGCAGCTTTCCATAATAGTAAAGACACATCGGATAATCATATATATTTAACAGCTTTTGTGGATAATCTTCTCTTCCGGGATATGTAAAATGTATCCCCTTTTTCCTGATATCTGTAAACTCTTCATATATCCTGTTGTCTTTTTTGGAATCAGCCATGTTGCCAAGTTCTTTATCAGTCAATATTCCAAGACCCCTTAAAATCTTCTCATCAGCTTTGTATACATATTCCGGTGACTCAAAAACTGTAAGCAGCTGTCTAAGCTTAGTCTGACCTACACGAGGTATGTTACAATACCAGTACCAGTAATAATCCTCAAGATATGAGGATACTGCTTTATTTTCACCCATTATTTATTTTCCTTTGCATTATAATATTTTTAATTGTATTTAAACATTATTTGTAATTACTTTTGTTTATCGCACCTCATTCTTTCTATATATAAGTGCTTCTGTTATATGTTCACTTAATATATTCATACTGCCTGCAAGATCAGCTATTGTCCTTGCCGTTTTAAGCACTTTTCCATATCCTCTCGCAGACAAGGATAACTTATTATACATAGATTCCATAATTCTTGAAGATTCCTCATCCAGCTTACAATATTTCTTTATTTCACGCATGTTCATCTGTGAATTATAGTCTGTTTTAGAGTCTTTAAACCTTTCCTGTTGTATACGTCTTACCCTATCAACCTGCTCCTTCATGTATGCAGAACTATATAAATCACCGTTATCTTTTATACCTGTTATATCCTCATATGTCACTTCATCAACTTTTATGCATATATCAAATCTGTCCCACATAGGATTGCTTATCCTTCCTATGTATCTTCTGATATCATATTCCGAACATTGACATCTGTTTCTGTCTGGATAATAGCCGCATTTGCAAGGATTAATAGCTGCTGCAAGCATAAATTCTGCCGGATATGTATATGCCGCATTAAGCCTTACAACCGTTATCTTCTTATCCTCTAGCGGCTGTCTCAAAGACTCCATAAGGTCCGGCCTGAATTCCGTCATTTCATCTAAAAAAAGCACACCAGAACCAGCAAGTGTTATCTCTCCTGGCCTTGGTATTCTTCCACCACCAAGCATAGCTGCAGAAGTTATAGTATGATGAGGACTCCTGAATGGTCTTTTAGTTATAAGTCCCTTTGTTGTATCAAGCTTTCCTGCAACACTATATATCTTAGTCACCTTCAACTGCTCTTCATACGTCATATCAGGTAATATCGTAGGAATCCTTTTGGCAAGCATTGTTTTACCACTTCCAGGCGGACCAACATACATAATATTGTGCATTCCTGCTGCTGCAATAAGAGTTGCCCTCTTTGCACTATACTGACCTCTTATATCAAGGTAATCTTCCTCTTCATTTTCATATTCATAATTGTTATCAAAATCATCACTGGAATTATTGGCAGAAACGCCATCTAGACTATTATTAATAAGTATATCCTGTACTTCCTTTAAGCTTTCCACTCCATATAGCTGTATTCCATCCGCTATACTTCCCTCTTTTAGATTATCCTTAGGAATAATACATAGCTTTATACCAGCCTCTTTTGCTGCACATACTATTGGAAGCACCCCATTAACCGGATTCACAGTTCCATCAAGACTTAGCTCTCCAAGAACAAGTATATCTTTAACCTTCGCCTCGTCTATGATTCCGCTTGATACAAGAATACCTATCGCTATAGGCAGATCAAAACCTGTTCCTTCTTTTCTTATATCTGCCGGTGAAATATTAACTACTATACGCTGCGGTGGTAATTCAACTCCCGTATTTTTTATTGCAATCCTCACCCTGTCTCTTGCCTCTTTAACCTCCGCACCCAGATATCCACTCATATCGAATGTTGGAAGTCCACATCCTACATCTGTCTCAACACTCACTATACAGGCATCTATACCGCACAAAGCTGCACTTGTTATGCTGCTAAACAATACATTACACCTTCTTTCTTAAGTTTTACACATTCCTTCAGTATTTTTCTATAAACAACTTATGTCTTTCATATCACACTTAAACATACTTACAAACCAAGCATTTTACGATATCTTACTTTATCCTCATCAGCTATATCAAGCGTATCCATAGCTTCCTCCGCCGTCTGATTAAGCTTTTTCATCAAAGTTCTTATACTGTCAAGTCTGGCTTTATCCTGTCCTTCTATCCGACCTTCACGCTGTCCCTCTATCCGACCTTCACGTCTGCCACCTTCCAGGAACTCTTTCATTGCATTACACATCTCCATATTGACCACC
>JBNMGS010000301.1:0-3232 GCA_050872365.1 Lachnospira sp. | reverse complement strand
GGTACATGGAGTTTCCCATGCTTTTGGAGGTATGTATAATGTAGCACATGGTCTTGCTAACGCAGTTATTCTGCCTTATTCCATGGATTATAACAAAAAAGATCCAGAGGTCGCTAAGAAGTATGAAAAGCTTTCAAGAATAATCGGTTGTGATATTATCGAAAAAGTCAAAGAGACATCTAAGGCTGTCGGAATACCAGCTAAGATGATAGATGCAGGTGTCAGTGAGGAAGATTTCAAGAAAGATTTTGACAAGCTTCTTGAGTTTTCTATGCAGGGTTCGACAGTTGTCAATCCTATAAAGGTGTCTGAGGATGATATGAAGAAATTCCTGGATTGCATATTCTATGGTAAGAAAGTAGATTTCTAATTATATCAATTATAGTAAGATAACGTTACATCTGTAAGAAATGTCAGGGATTTATTTGTTTGTGTCGAAAATAGAAAAGTGAATTTTTTACAATTCATATAGGAAAATATCTGCTATTTTAATTTACATCAACAGAACAACAAGTTGACAAAGGCGTCAGATTCAAAGAATCTGGCGCCTTTTCTGTATGTATTTTTTACAAGATGTCTTTCTATAAAAGTTGAAGAAATCAGACATGGTTGATACAGAAGCAATATGAAATAATATAAAAATAATGAACTGTATGACTGATGAAAAATAGATACAGAAAAAGAAACATGAAACTAAAGGCGAAGGTTGAAAGGAGAGATTGTTATGAAGAAGAAGTTTTTATCGTTGTTAATGGTTATGTCACTTATGATGTCACTTACTCTTGGACTTACAGGTTGTGGCAGCAGTAAGAGTGCAGATTCAGACAAGAAAGTATTAAAAGTCGCATTTGAATGTGCATATGCACCATATAACTGGACACAGGAAACACCAGATGTTGGTAATGGTAAGAAAGCAGTAAAGATTAAGAATGCTGATGGATATGCATATGGCTACGAAGTAGAGCTTGCACAAAGAATAGCAGATGAGCTTGGATATGAACTTGAAGTATACAAGATAGAATGGAGTTCAATTCTTATGGGACTTCAGGATGGCTCATATGATGCTGTTATGACAGGTGTATGTTACAGCGCTGAAAGAGATGAAACATACGATTTCTCTTCACCATATTATAAGAGACAGATAGTTGGTGTTGTAAGATCAGACAGTCAGTTTGCCAACTTTACTAAGTTATCAGACTTCGCTGGAAAGGGAGCTAAGATTACAACACAGATAGCTACTAACTATGTTCCATACAAGGATGAGGTTCCAGGAGGCGTCATAGCAACAGATTATGAAACATCTTCAGAATGTTTCCTTGCAGTACAGAACAAGACAGCTGATATGGTTATTCTTGATTATACAACTTCTGTTTCAGCACTTGCTACTATGAATAACTTAAAGATGCTTAACCTTGACTTCACAGAACCGGAAGGTGCTTCTAATGACTGCTGTATAGTATTCCGTGAAGGAGATCCTATGAGAGATACAGTACAGGGTGCACTTGATAAGTTAGGATGGAATGATAAGGCAGAATTCGATAAGCTTATGGATGAGATGGTTAAGTTACAGCCAGCTTCTAACTAGGAGTCATAGCTTATAAGCTTAGAATATTCATTCAAGATTAACTGAATATTAATTCAATAGATAAGTTTTAGGTATTAATGTACATAAAATTATTAAGATATAAGTAAAAATCTTGTAGATAGTTGGTTCAACAAATGTTTTGACAAAATGTAAAATAATTGCTTTATAGATTGTGTATATATAAGTCGCAGATTTTCCTGACAAAGGCGTTAGGTCTTTAAAGGAAAGTCTGCGATATTTTCATTTAATAGCATAAATGATATTAAAGCAATAAAGAAATCGGTATATATCAGTCAGGAACAAAATACGGGATGTTTCAGACGCGATTAATACAAAAATATATAAGATGTAAGAATTAAAAGCCACTAATTATAATACTGGGTAATAACAAAAAACAATGGTTTTGGGATAAATACTAATCTTAAAAGTGCATATCCGCATATGGATGCACTAAAAAGGAGGTTTTGCTATATGTATATGAATACAATGATTGCACTGGCAGCTAACACGCCAGGAGCCGAGGGTTCATTGTTTGAATGGGCCTGGTTCATTTTTAATAAATATTCAACTTTATTTCTTAAAGCTACGTGGGTAACTCTTTATGTAGCACTTATAGGAACTGTGTTAGGTTTTGTACTTGGTTTTGCAGTAGGAATAATTAACACAGTTAAGATTCACAAAGAAGATAATATAGTAAAGAAAGTTCTGTTACATATATTAAAAGCGATAGTAGTTGTATATGTTGAGATATTCAGGGATACACCAATGATAGTACAGGGCATGGTTATCTATTATGGTTTAAGACAGAATAACATAATGATTACATCAATCATAGCAGGTATTCTTGTTACTACACTTAATACAGGCGCATATATGGGTGAGACAGTAAGAGCAGGTATCAAGTCAGTAGATCCTGGACAGGAGGAAGGTGCTCTTGCTATGGGAATGTCACATTTTAAGGCAATGATATATATCATCGTTCCACAGGCATTAAGAAATGTTATTCCGGAAATGTGCAACACCTTTGTAAACAACTTAAAGATGACATCAGTACTTAACGTTATCGGTGTATCTGAGCTGTTCCTTATGGCAAAGACAGCTGGTGGTGCTTATTATAAGTACTTTGAATCATATATAGTTATTTCTATTATTTACTTTATTCTCTGCTTCGTATTCAACAGAATATTTGCAGTAGTTGAGAAGAAGCTGCAGGGCAGAAGTGATTATGAACTTGCAACAGAGTATCTGGAAAATGAATGATATGAGTAAGTTATTTATTGGATTAAAAATGCAAATATAGAATAATCGGGAATAAATCGTGTAATGTTATATGACACAGAACAGGAGGCAGATTATGGCAGATTCAGTTATTAAAGTTGAGAACCTCGTAAAGTCATTTGGTGACCATGAGGTATTAAAAAAAATAGATTTTGAGATATCAAAAGGAGAGGTTGTATGTATTATCGGTTCTTCTGGTTCTGGTAAGTCTACACTTCTTAGATGTATAAACCATCTTGAGACACCAACAAGTGGTAAAGTTCTTTTCCATGGTGATGAGGTTAAGAATACACAGTCATCACTTACGAAATACAGGTCACAGGTAGGTATGGTGTTCCAGTCATTTAACCTGTTTAACAACATGACAGT
>JBNMGS010000300.1:0-3237 GCA_050872365.1 Lachnospira sp. | reverse complement strand
GTTATTTTTAATGCTTAGCTATTCTACAGAAACAATAGCACGCTGTCAATAGCGTGCTGTTGAATTATTTTGAATTTATATTTAATTTATATTTTTATATTTTTTATTTATTCTGGCTTCGTATATGCTTTCTCTTTTGTGCCTGATTAAAGCTACACATCATAATATTCTTTAAGCACTTCCCGTATATCCTTAAGGCTGACTGGTTTGGATATATATCCATTCATACCGGCATCCATACATATACGTCTGTCGCTCTCGAATGTGTTAGCTGTCATTGCAAATATCAGAATATCCTTATCTTTTCTGTCTGACTGTCTTATGCATTTTGTTGCTTCTACACCATCCATCACTGGCATCTGCATGTCCATAAATATGGCAATATACTCATTCAATGCTGAATCAGTATATTTTTTCACACCACTCTTACCATTGTCAGCCCGGTCCACATGAAGTCCCATGCTTTCAATAAGCTCTATGGCTATCTCAGCATTTAGCGCATTATCCTCCACAAGAAGTACCTTTTTGCCTGCATATGCAGAAACCGTATCAGCATCTACATCAGTAATATCATCTTTGGATGAACGAAGAATAAGTTCTTCCTGTTTTTTAGATGCGGTTCTGAAAGGTATATCTACTGTAAATATGGAACCCTTACCCTGTTCACTTTCAACTGACAGTTTCCCATTCATAAGCTCTGTAAAGCCTTTGACAACAGACATTCCAAGACCAGTTCCTTCTGTTACTGATATGCGGCTGTCTTCGGCTCTTGTATACTCCTCGCATATATGATCAAGAAACTCTTTACTCATACCGATTCCGTTATCCTCACAAGTAAAACGATACATCTCTTCATCAAGCTTTTTAAGACTTATTTTAATATTTCCTTTACTTTTCGTATACTTAATTGCATTGGATACTATATTAACAACAATCTGGCTGTATCTGTTAGAATCACCTACAACAACCGCATTCTTAACATCATTATCTACGACAATCTTCTGATTTTTCTTTTCAGCCAGTGGTCTTAAAAGATTAATACTTTCCTCAACGCATTCAGCTATATTGAAAGCTTTCTGTGAAAGTTCTATATGTCCATATTCAAGCTGGTTAATATCAAGAATTGAATTAATAAGAGTAAGAAGATATGTTCCTTCTGTTGTTATGTTATCCAGGGCATTATCCAGCTTGTCCGGGTTATACTTATATTTACGCGCTATCTGTGTCATACCCAGCACAACATTAAGCGGTGTCCTTATATCGTGACTCATTTTGGAAAAGAAGTTTAACTTGGCATCATTAGCCCTCTTAGCTTCTGTAAGTGCAAGGGATAACTTGTCAGATATATGCCGCTGCCTGTTTTTTGCCACAACAGACTGTATATATAACAGTATAAAAAATAATAATACAAATGCTGAAGCCACAGTTATAAACAAATATATCGGATTATCAAAAAGATATGCTATAAATGTTGGTTCTTTCTCATTTTCAAGATAATTCTGTACAATCTCATAACTCTTCTGTGCTGCAACCTCTTCAAGAGTTTTATCCCATATTCCATAGAAATTATAATTATCTTCTGCCCTGACACCCATGCATATATTAATAAGCGCTCCTGGTACTATATCTACACTAAAACGGTTCTGCGTATCATTTCTTGCAAGCTTCTGTGCGGTGTAACTAAAAAGTAATGCCCCGTCTACTTTACCATCCATTATCTCTTCAATACACTGTTCTGTACTGTCAACAGATATCACTGCAGCATGCGACCACGTATCGCTTATAGCTTCTTTCATATTAACATTATTACCAACAACTGCTACTCTGTTTATTCTTGGCGAAGACCCTCTTCTCCTTACTACAGACAATGTTGTCGTTGTATAAGGATTCGTAGCCTTATATATGTATTTTCCATTATTGCCATAATAGCCGTACATATCCATCCATATATCAACTGCACCATCAGATAAAATCTGTTCATATTCTGCTCTTGTAGATGCCCCTATTATCTCATAATCAAGACCAAGTTTTTCAACTGTAGCTGTAAACATATCAACTGCAATACCACAAGGCTTTCCATTTTCATACCACGAATATGGATCATTATCAGGATTCATAACTGCACGGATGACTGTACCATCCATCCTCATCTGTTCAAGAAGTGCTTCCTCGTCAGATGTCAGCCTTGTATTAGAACTCTGCGAACCATAGTACATATTATAAAGATCACTTCTCCAGTTAGGAGTCTTTATATTCATGGCATCTATAGCCTTATCTATGTTATCTATCACAGACTTATCTTCTTTTCTTGCCATGAAATAATAAGGAGTTTCACCAAAATCTTCGACTATCTGTTCATCTTCTGGTGTACTTATATAACTGTTTACAAGTGCATCAACTTCCCCACTTATGAGTGCATTAGTAAGTTCAGTCGGTGTATCATAATATATTATTTCACATGAAAAACCTTTACGATCTACAAACTGTTTAAAACTGTCATTATATGTATGTCTTGTAAGAAGACCTATCTTAAGTCCTTCATATGTTGAATAATCTCCCGCAACTACCCTGTCATTACCAACCTTTACATTCATGCAGGTCTTAGCTGTTATAGCCGGATGCTTGGAAAAGCAGAACTCTTCTTCACGTTCCACAGTTTTTCTGGCTGCTGTATATATATCAAGTTCGCCATTTCTTAACATCTGTTCACACTCTTTAGCACTTTTATCAAAACCCATGTATGAAAATGTACACTGCATATAATGAGATATATCCTGCATCATCTCATATCCATAGCCATACATCTTTCCATTCTCATCCTGCATGTTATAACAATCAAAAGCATAATAAGCCACTCTGTAATCTGGCGTATATGAACTTGGAACTTCTGCAGCATATGCTTCCGATATGTACGCCGCATCTGTAATCGTGTTATAATTCACTGCATATACAGGCGCTACACATAATATCACCTGTACCGTAACTAATAATAATACAATTATTCTTTTTAAAAATATACTTCTCTTGTTCATTTAAATCCTTTTAATCATTATCTACCTATAAACAGCACCAAATAGCAATATATTAAAGACAGTTGTAAACCTATGCATAAAAAACAATTGCAGGCTTATATGTTTATATATGTAAGCTAATTGTTGAATTTACACATGGAAAACTATTGCTAAATTTATATATGAAAAAACATTGTTAAATTATATATTGAAACCACATATATAT
>JBNMGS010000299.1:0-3254 GCA_050872365.1 Lachnospira sp. | reverse complement strand
CGTAAGGATAACACTGCCAGGTTCCATCATGCTTTCATCATCCGGTTCCTCATCTGGTACTGATATTTCATTATTGTTATCATCATTATTTCCGGCAACCTCTGACCCTGCTGAATCTCCCCTGCCACTCACTGATATAATATCCGTAATATTACCAGCATAATTAATATATCCGGCAACAGCTATCATTATTGCAAGTGCGGTTATGATAACCTGATTTTTTTTTATTCTTTTCACAATAAGCCTCCAATTTTCATATAGATTTAAAAGCTATCCATATCACAAATATATTTACTTATGACATTTTCATCACTTTGATTTTATGTACCGGAATATTTAAAAGTCCGCATACCGCGTTTGTTATATCATTTACAAGTTCCTTGTTATCACCACCCTCACATACAATAATTGCGCCATCAATAACAGGCATATTCTCCATGACAACGTATGGTCTGCTGCCATCCGTCGTGTCATAAAATATATGCGTACTTATCTTTTCCGTATCGTTTGTAATACTGCTGTTTCCGTCTGTCTCTTCCTTATCACTGTTTTCCGAATACGTTTCATCCTTTGCCAGTATTTTCTCTGATGAATTCTTAATACTAAGCATTACCTTAACATCGCCTACACCTTCTACATTAGACAAAACCTTTTCTAAACGTTTTTCAACATATTCTTCATACATATCAGTATTCATGCTATCGCTCTCCTGTGCTATAGTATTATCTTCTTTTGTTTTTGATGAACTGTTACTCGGTAATGTAATAACCATAAGCAGTATTCCTGCCAGTATAACTATTAATATTTTATCTTTTCCAAATTTATTCAATATTTTTTTATAATCGGCTTTTATATTATCACTCCCGTCTACTACTTTATATGTATTTTATCATTATCTATTCCTGTTTCTGATGATATATTTTGCTTTAATTGTTCTATGTCTGTTTTTTTCAATTTATCAGCAGTAATAATAACTGATGCAACAGTCATATCATTATTATTTTCCATTGAATTATCCTTATATGTGTTTGGGGTCTTAATTATAACCTTCACATCATCTGCCGTTATATTATTAACTGCAAGTACATCTTTAACTTTCTGCTTTATAACCTGCTTAATAACATCCTCTTTTGTATAGCTGAATCCATCAGTTATATTACATGTATTATTATATGCAGCAGTATAATTTTTATATAATTTCTGCACACTGTTTTTAACATTATCTTTACCACTTAAAAAATTAATAACTGGAGAAATCACAATAATTATCAATATTAGTCTTGCAATTATTTTTATATAGTTTTTATATTTATCTGAAACAATTGCGTTAACTATTAAAGCAGACAATATATAAAAAATCACAATCTGCCTTAACCATGTATATATCACTTCTATATCACTCACATCCCCTTTGCACAAATGATAAATAATTATTCTTATTAATCAATGTGTCGCTATACATATAATAACTATAGTCAGTATGAACAACACAGATGATATGACTACAAGATATGTAAGGCAGCTCACCGCAGTTCCAAGTGAAGATACTGCCTTTATGACACGCTTATCCGCCACAGGTTCCATAAGCGCAGAAATACCCTGATATATGCACGATATCACTATAAGTTTGATTAATGGAAACAACATACACACAGCCAGCACAATAACAGCTGCCGCCCCCATTGTATTTTTTATAAGTGATGACGAGGCTATAATTGTCTGTGACAACATAGAGGCCGCATCCCCTATTCCCGGTATAACACTTACAGCTTTGTATACATAAGATTTATTTATACTATCCTTTACCGGATTAACTATACTTTTTACTCCATTAAGTCCCATAAATATTGTAAGTATTGAATATCCACACCACTTGACTGTCTTGTGTATATACTCACACAGTCTTGAAAAATGAGGTTCTGAATCTATACAGTCACATAAAGATATACACACATATATTTTGTCAGCATTCATCAGAATATGTTTGATACATATATCTGCTGCCATTATCATCCATATAACTATCTGATAATATCCTGCTGCACTTACAGGCGCACCGCTTGCACTTACTGCTGGAAAGAATACCATTGATATTGCTTTATATATATTAATAAGCGAAGTTATGGTGTTCTGTGCAATATAAAAAACAGCCATAAAAACTGATAAAAGTATCGTTATTAATGCTACTGAAATCACAGCTGCTGCTGTATTTTTAAGCTGTTTTTCATTAAAAAAAGGAGCAAGTACATTAATCAGTGCAGATAATACACAAAGGCATATCACATGCAAAGCATTTTCTTTTTCTGAATAAATGATATCAGATATATATAACGATACATTTTTTATATAGTCATAATCATCTCTGTTTTTAAGAATTGCTTTCATTATCTTTGCGTATGATATATCAATTCCAGTTTCTTCTTTAATTGTTTTGTCTATATCACTATAGTCATAATTATCTGTATCAATATCATAACCATTCACGTCAGCATATTCTTCTGCATGGCACATAACTATATCTATATCTGATATTATATTTACACAAGATAAAAATATTGTAATATGCACTGTCATAACCACTATAAATGTTACATATTTCACTTTAAACATCCATTCACCATTTCTAACAGAGCAATAATAACCGGCATACTTATAACAACTATTGAGATTCTGCACATAATTTCCAGCTGTGATGCAACTGTGTTAAATCCATTTTCCCTGCATATATCTGATATAAACTGTGTTGCCATCGATAAACCTGTTATTTTCATAATTATCTTTATATAACCTTTTTCAATATTTACGCTTTTGGTAAGAACATTAATATACCCCACAATTACAGAAATATTACGAAGCATATATATCAAAATAATACTTCCTGTTATAATAGACATTACTGAAACAAAAGCTGGCGCTTCTTTTTTGATAAAAAAACTTCCGGCAACCATACATATTGTAACAACCAGTATCTGAAGCAACACTAATCACTCTCCTTTAAGTATGCGTCCAGCGGATATTAACTATATATCAAAAAGTTTCTGCATAGATGAAAACAGCTGGACTATATACGGAATAACCCAGTAAAGAACAATAAGTATTCCGGCAAGACTCGTAAGAAATGCCTGATCATCTCTTCCACTGTGTTTTAATATCTGATTTAGAATCGATACTATTATGCCTACTGCTGCAATCCTGAATATTATATCTGAATTCATATACCTGCCTTCCTTGTTTTTTACACTAAAATTATAGTT
>JBNMGS010000298.1:0-3265 GCA_050872365.1 Lachnospira sp. | reverse complement strand
ATGTACATCTGCCAGGGTCATAACATAAAAAATATAAAATATAACTAAAAATATTGTAGCAAAGTAAAAGATAATGTACAATAATAAGTAGACTATTATGTCAGAAGATTGCAGAGATTATGAATCAATAAATCAGACTGGCATTAATCAGGGGCAACATATTTTTGTTTATGAGGAAAAAGAAATTGTTGTCTTCGCAGGAATATATTAATTATTAATATTGAATGTTATATTTCTGCCACCAATACTACAGAAAATAATAGAAAGGTCGATTTATGAGTAAAGTAGCGATATTAACAGATAGTAACAGTGGTATTACACAGGCACAGGCAAAACAGCTGGGGGTAACAGTTATTCCTATGCCATTCTTTATAGATGGGGTAGAATATCTTGAGGATATTAATCTTTCACAGGAAGAATTCTATGAAAAGTTAAAAAATGATGCAGATATATCAACATCACAGCCATCTATAGGTACATTACAGGAGTATTTTGATAAGCTTCTTGAGGATAATGATGAAGTTGTATTTATACCAATGTCAAGCGGTCTTAGTGGAACATGTCAGACAGCAACTATGCTTGCAGGTGATTACGATGGTAAGGTACAAGTTGTAAACAACCAGAGAATCTCAGTTACTATGAGACAGTCAGTTGAAGATGCCAAGGCACTTGCGGCTAAGGGAAAGACAGCAGAAGAGATTAAGAATATACTTGAGGAACATAAGATGGATTCAAGTATATATATAACATTGGAGACACTGAAGTATCTTAAAAAGGGCGGACGTATCACACCTGCAGCAGCAGCTATAGGAACTATGCTAAAACTCAATCCGGTATTACAGATTCAGGGTGAAAAGCTTGATGCATATGCCAAGGCCAGAGGAAAGGCTTCAGCTAAGAAGATTATGCTTAAGGCGATGAAAGATGATATGGAAAAAAGATTTGCAGATTATGCTAAAGATGGACGTATGCATATAGAAGTTGCATACACAGGTAATGTAGAAGAGGCCAACGAATGGGCAAAAGCTGTTAAAGAAGCATTTCCGCAGTTTGATTTCCACATGGATCCGTTATCTTTAAGTGTTGCATGCCACATAGGATATGGTTCACTTGCTATAGCTACATCAGCATATATTCCGGAGGCAGAATAATGGCAGCACCTTTAAGAAGTGAGATAGATGATAAGTTCAAATGGGCAGTTAATGATATATACAGTTCAGATGAGGCATGGGATGCAGATTATGATAAGATTATGGATATGTCTAAGAAACCTTGCAGGTATGCCGGGGTTATAGCAGATTCATATAATAATCTTTATCAGGTGTTAAAGGAAATAAGTGATTCAGATTATATTGTTGAAAGAGTGTATGTATATGCATTCATGAAATACTATGAGGATACCACGAATCCTGTATATCAGGCTATGTCGGGTAAAGCACAGGCAGCAGCAGCTAAGTTGTCTGAGAAGTATGCATTTGCAGAGCCTGAGATATTAAATATGGATGAGAAGCTTCTTAATGAGTATATGAAACATGAAGAACTTAAGCTGTATCAGCATATGATAGATGATATGTTAAGTCAGAAGGAGCATACATTATCTGAGAAAGAAGAGCTTCTTTTAGCAAAGGCATCACAGGTTATGTCAATTCCTGATGAGGTGTTCTCTAAGTTTAATAATGCAGATGTAAAGTTTGGCAATATAACAGATGAAGAGGGCAATTCAGTTGAACTTACTAATGGCACATATATAAAATATATGCAGAGCCAGAACAGAAATGTAAGAAAAGAAGCATTTCAATGTCTGTATAAAGAATACAGGCAGCATATTAATACATTATCTACCTGCTTTTATGGTAATGTGAAACAGGCTATGTTCAGAGCTGATGCAAGAAAATATGAATCTACACTTAGTATGTATCTTTCAGGTTCATTTATACCAGTTAATGTTTATAAGAATCTTATAAGCACTGTGGATAGGAATCTTAATCTTATGCATAGATATGTGGATATTAGAAAAAAGGCACTTGGAGTTGATGAACTTCATTTTTATGACATATATGCGCCTATGGTAGAAGATTATGAATGGAAGGTTACATATGAAGAAGCTAAAAAGATGGTTCTTGAAGCACTGGCACCTATGGGTGAAGAATATGTAGCTAAGGTTAAAGAAGGCTTTGAATCTGGATGGGTTGATGTATATGAGAATAAAGGAAAGCGCACTGGTGCATTTTCATGGGGTGCATATGGAACACATCCATATGTATTTCTTAATTTCTCAGGCACACTTGATGATGTGTTTACAATCATTCATGAGATGGGTCATGCTATGCATACATACTATTCTAATTCTAATCAGCCATATATATATGCTGGATATAAGATATTTGTTGCTGAAGTTGCATCGACATGTAATGAGGCGCTTCTTATGAATTATCTTTTGAATCAGTGCAGACAGGATTTGGTTAATAAGAATTGTGATAATGTTGATAATATCAATGATAATGAAAATAATGTTGATAACTGCACAGATAACAGCATAGATGTATGTGATGGTGACGGCAGGGAAAGAGATGATAGCAAAGTTGAGAAGTCTATTATTGAATTAGAAAAAAAGAAAAAATATCTTCTTAATCATTACTTTGAACAGTTTAAGGGCACATTGTTCAGACAGACTATGTTTGCAGAGTTTGAGATGAAAGCTCATAGTATGGCAGAGCGGGGAGAGGTTCTTACCGCAGATAATCTGTGTGTTGTATACAGGGAACTTAATAAGAAATATTTTGGTGAACAGTGCGTTATAGATGATGAGATAGCTTATGAATGGTCAAGAATACCACATTTCTATACCCCTTTCTATGTATATCAGTACGCAACAGGATATTCAGCAGCGATAGCAATAGCAGCAGGAATACTTAAGGGTGATAGTAAGGTAAAGGAAGGATATAAGAAGTTCCTTTCAGGAGGTTGTAGTATGCATCCTATAGATTTGCTTAAGCTATGTGGAATAGATATGGAAAAACCAGAAGTTGTACAATCAGCTCTTGATGTATTCAAAGGACTACTCGATGAGTGGAATTAGGAATTAAGCAAATAAATTAAAATAATAAGCGCCGGATGGTAGTAAACACTGTCATCCGGCGCTTGTTTAATGTAAAAAGGTTTTAATTAAATAATGGCAAATAAATAAAATAACAAATTCTCACATTAATAATCTGATAATTAACTATTATTAAGTATACAATGAGCTTAGATAAGACTCTTGTAT
>JBNMGS010000297.1:0-3284 GCA_050872365.1 Lachnospira sp. | reverse complement strand
GGATATAAGAGAATATCCGTTATGATTGCGGCAATAGGGCTGTTTATGAGTTTTGATTATTACAGTTCCAATAAAGAAAATGTGTTTGGAAAATATTTAGGTCAGTGTACAATGGGTATATATTATATGCATTATATTTTATTGATTATATGTACCAAGTACATATATCCGTACATTAATATAGAATATTATTCGCTGGAAGCCAATCTTATAAAAACGGCAGTGCTGGCAGCCGCGTGTATGGTGATAACTATTATAGTAAGAAGAATTCCATTATTAAAGAAAATGGTTATGTAACTGAAAGTTTGTCTGTTATATCATTACTTATGTTATTTATATATTTGTATAATTGATTAAAAGTACTGGATATATAGCATTTAAAGTATTATACTTATTGCAGTATTCTTAGTGGTTTACCACTTTGAAGATAAAGCAACAAGGCTTACATTTTAATGTATGTGAGTGTTGTAGGAGAAAAAGGAGGAAATATGATTAGGGAGAAGTTCGTAAAGAACAAAAGAGTTAAGAAATTGCTTGCATCGGTGGCTGTATTTGTCAGTGCAGTATGCATAAGTACAGCAGCTTCTGGCTTTACTACACAGGTTTATGCAGAGGCAACTATAGGTACTAATATTTCAGTAGCAACTACAGGCAATAATTATATCAGATGGGCATCACCTGTGAAAGCATATCTTGTTAATACTGGTGAAGGTAATCTTATGAGAGTACAGTCTGATGGTTCTAATGTTTATGTAGAATACTACAACCAGGAATTAAGAATCACAGATTACAGACAGATACCTACAGAACTTGAAGACTTTGGTGGATTTTATGAAGGTGCAGATGCTCATTATATAGTAAGCGGACAGAATAATCCGTCAGAGTCAGCAGATGTAGAATGTTTCAGAATAACTAAGTATGATAAGTCATGGAAAAGAATAGCATCTGCAAGCTTATATGATTGTAATACAGTAAGTCCGTTTGAAGCAGGAAGCTTAAGGATGACAGAATCAGATGGATATCTGTTTATAAGAACATGTCATACTATGTATAAGTCATCAGATGGATATAATCATCAGGCTAACGTAACTATACAGGTTGATGAGAAAAATATGAATATTACAGATTCATTTACTGATATTATGAATTCTTCATATGGTTATGTAAGCCACTCATTTAATCAGTTTATCAAGACGGATGGCAATCATCTTGTAGCAGTAGACCATGGTGATGCTTACCCTAGAAGTATAGCGCTCATAGAGTATCCAACAGATTTTACTACTGGTCAGTTTATTTCTAATATGAATTACAGGGATTACTGTAAGTGTACATCTTTACTTAATATAGCGGGTAATGTAGGTGATAATACTACTAATGCATCTGTAGGTGGTTTTGAGGTGACAGACAGTGCATACATTGTTGCAGCTTCATCTATAGACCAGGATAACAATGGTGAACTTAGAAATATATGTATTCTTTCAAAGTCTAAGACAGATGGAACAACTAAGGTAAATTGGGTTACTGATTACACAGGTGATGATTATTCAGCAACAACACCACACCTTGTTAAGATGGCTGATAACAGATATCTTGTATTATGGTGTAAGTACAGCGATACAGAGGGAACTGTATATTATACATTTGTAGATAATAATGGTAACCAGACAGATAAGATAAGAACTATGTCAGGTAAGCTGTCACAGTGTGAACCAGTTATGTACGGTGACATGGCTATGTGGTATACAAGTGATAAGGATAGCGTAAGCTTCTATGGCATATTCAAGGATGGTTCAGCTTATGGAACAGAAAGAGGTCTGTTACAGGAACCGGATGGTACATGGAAGTATTATGTTAATGATGAAGTTGACTACGATTATACAGGACTTGCCAATAACGATTATGGTTGGTTTTATGTAAAGAACGGAGTATTAGACTGGAGCTATACAGGACTTGCCGAGAATGAATACGGCTGGTTCTATGTGAATAATGGTGCTGTAGACTGGAGCTATACAGGACTTGCCGAGAATGAATATGGCTGGTTCTATGTAAAAGACGGAATGATAGACTGGAGTTATACAGGACTTGTTCAGAATGAGAATGGCTGGTTCTATGTAAAGAATGGTGTAATAGACTGGAGTTATACGGGTCTTGCCGAGAATGAATATGGCTGGTTTTATGTAAAGAATGGTGTAATAGACTGGAGTTATACAGGACTTGCCCAGAATGAATACGGTTGGTTCTACATTAAGGACGGAGTATTAGATTGGAATTATACAGGACTTGCTGAAAACGAATATGGCTGGTTTTACATAAAAGACGGAGTGTTAGATTGGAGTTATACAGGACTTGCATCTAATGACAATGGTACATTTTATATCAACAACGGTGTGCTTGACTGGAGTTACACAGGTGTGGCACAGGATACTACAGGTGTTACATGGTATGTTGAAAATGGAGTAGTTAATAAGGATTATAGTGGTTATGTAAAATGTGATGATGTTACATACAGGGTTATTAAGGGCGTTGCTGTTAAACATAATCATATATATACATCTGAAGTAACTAAGAAAGCAACATGTACAGAAGATGGTGAAATGACATATACATGCTCAATATGTAATGATACTTACACAGAAACTATAGAAAAGACAGGACATAAGTATGTGGATAAGGTTGTTGAACCAACATATACAGAAAAAGGTTACACAGAACATACATGTTTAGTATGTGGAGATACATACAAAGATAATTACACAGATGTAATATCACCAGAATATGAGGCTGTAGATATTACAGATGATAACTGGGAAGATTACTTATATATTTATGAGTGTATAGTGCCAGAATATGATGCTGAAAGCGATGGCATAAGCAGTCTTACATATTATTGCAGATTAGCAGTAAAACCAGAGATAGCTGAAAAGCTAGATCCGGAAAAGTATACTGTAATTAATTATGATTCAAATTGCTTTGTATATAGGAATTCAACAATAACATATGATTTTTCATCACATGAAGAAGAATATAATGCAGATGATGGCTGGTCGAAGAAAGCATCAATTGGAGTTAGTCCAACAGAAAGTCAGACTGGTAAAATAAACGTTGGTGGTTCTAATACTGGTTATAGCTATATATATCACACATATAAAGATGTTGATGATAAAGCCATATCAGGTGACATTACTATGAATACAGTAAACACTAATTTGGCTTTTATACGCAGTATATCAGGAAAGTTATATGTAAGAACTAATTAATATGCTAATGTGATGGGAGTGTTAAAT
>JBNMGS010000296.1:0-3299 GCA_050872365.1 Lachnospira sp. | reverse complement strand
GTCTAATAATTGCTGTGTGTAAGCACCTGGACCATCATCGAAGGTAAGATAAACAACTTTGTCGCCAGCTGCTGATGTGCCGGATTGTTTTACGGCTTCAACAGTAACATTTCTGTCAACAGAGGCCTCGTTTCCAAATTTATCGGTAGCGGTGTATGTTAATGTGTATGTTCCAGCACGATATGTTGATATATCACCTGAGACAGATATGTCATCGGATATGTCATTTCCATGTGAGTCTTTAGCAACACATCCAGGGTCATCAAATTTGGTGCCGGCTTTAATCGTTACATCAGAATCACCATTTAGTGTAATTGAAGGAGCTATGCCATCATTATATTCAATAGTACGTTGGATGGAAGCTTTATTTCCAGATGAATCACTTACGGTATAAGTTATGATGTTATTATTTTCAGTTTTCTTTACCTTATTAGTTATATCACCATCGTAGTTATCGGTGGCGGTAAAACCTTCTTCCTGATAAGATTCTCCAGCTTTAGGATAGTAGCCATCAATTTTGTTAAGTTCAATGACGGGAGGTTTGGTATCTACAATTTTGACCTCTCTTGATTTTTTTTCTGATAAAATACCTTTTTTTGCCTTGTAATGGATGTGATATGTTCCAAGTTTAGATGAATCAACAGAGCCATCTATAGTAACATTCAAAGGCGTGTTCCTTGTGGCAAACATATTATAGAATGCTGTTGCACCTTGCTCTGTATATGTTTCACCATACTCAATTGTTTCTTTCGAGTTACCGTTTAGAGTGATGTTGATATTAAAAAGTGAAAGAAACAATATAATAAGGAAGAGTAATGCAACAACTATTCCAGTGATAGTTATCACAAGTTTTTTGTTCTTCTTTAAGAAATCTTTAGTAGCCATAGGTTTAATCTCCTAACATATTTTTGTAGCTAAAGTATTATATTACTTTTTTGGAAAAAAATTAACACCTAAATCAAAAAATCTTTAAAAATCTTAAGAAAATCATGCCACGGAATTTGGACGACTGATTAATATTCTTATATAGTGGCATCTGGAGGATAAATATTGTTATATATTGATTAGTCAGAAACATATTGTGTTGAAAAAGCTAAATAGAAAATTAGAAAATGGTCTGTCTGAAAGTTGCTGCTGATGTTAATATTATAACAATATAAGGCTTAAAGTACATTAATTAAAGAATTAGTAAATTATATATCTGAAATTTTATGCAAAATATAAATGTTTTATTAAAAAAATATCATATAATTCATAAATTACAAAATTACGTACAATAGATTTGACATAATGACTTTACTTTTTTGTCGAATAATACTAAAATGTTGATAAGAGAGATTAAATATCTCATATTTCGATTAGGAGGTATATATAACAATGGCTAGAGAAAAACAGTCAATGGATGGTAATACAGCCGCTGCTCACGTAGCGTATGCGTTTACAGAAGTAGCTGGTATCTATCCTATCACTCCTTCCAGCCCAATGGCAGACGTTGTTGACCAGTGGTCAGCAGCAGGAAGAAAGAATATTTTTGGTAATACAGTAAAGGTAACAGAGATGCAGTCTGAAGCAGGTGCTGCTGGTACAGTACATGGTTCACTTGCAGCCGGTGCTCTTACAACAACATTCACAGCTTCACAGGGTCTTTTACTTATGATTCCTAATATGTACAAGATTGCTGCAGAGCAGCTCCCTTGTGTATTTGATGTATCAGCTCGTACAGTTGCTACACAGTCACTTAATATCTTTGGTGATCATAGTGATGTTTATGCATGTCGTCAGACAGGTTTTGCTATGCTTGCTGAGACAAATCCACAGGAAGTTATGGACTTAAGCCCAGTTGCACATCTTGCAGCTATCGACGGCAAGGTTCCATTTATTAACTTCTTTGATGGTTTCCGTACATCACACGAGATTCAGAAGATTGAAAAGTGGGATTACGAAGATCTTAAGGAAATGTGTCCAATGGACAAGGTTGAAGAGTTCCGTGCTCATGCACTTAACCCTAACAAGCCTGCTATGCGTGGTTCACATGAAAACGGAGATGTATTCTTCCAGCATCGTGAAGCATGTAACACAGTATATGATGAACTTCCAGAAGTAGTAGAAAAGTACATGAAGAAGGTTAACGAGAAGCTCGGTACTAACTATGACTTATTCAACTACTATGGTGCTCCAGATGCTGACAGAGTTATCGTAGCTATGGGTTCTATCAACGACGTTGCAGAAGAAGTTATCGATTACTTAACAGCTAAGGGTGAGAAGGTTGGTCTTGTTAAAGTAAGACTTTACCGTCCATGGTCATCTAAGGCACTCTTAAAGGTTCTTCCTAAGACAGCTAAGAAGGTTGCTGTTCTTGATAGAACTAAGGAACCAGGATCACTTGGTGAGCCACTTTACCTTGATGTTGCTACAACACTTCGTGAAGCAGGTCTTAACGACATCACATTAGTTGGTGGACGTTATGGTTTGGGTTCAAAGGATACTCCTCCTTCATCAGTATTTGCTGTATATAAGGAATTAGAGAAGGATGAACCAAAGCACAGATTCACAATCGGTATTGTTGATGATGTTACTAACCTTTCACTTCCAGAGGTTAAGCCAGCTCCTATTACTTCAGCTCCTGGTACAGTTGAATGTAAGTTCTGGGGTCTTGGTGGTGATGGTACAGTTGGTGCTAACAAGAACTCTACAAAGATTATCGGTGATCACACAGATAAGTATATTCAGGCATACTTCCAGTATGACTCAAAGAAGACTGGTGGTATCACAATCAGCCACTTAAGATTTGGTGATAACCCAATCAGAAGTCCATACTATATCAACCAGGCTGACTTCGTAGCATGTCATAATCCTTCATATGTTGTTAAGGGTTATAAGATGGTTCAGGATGTTAAGCCAGGCGGAATCTTCATGATTAACTGCCAGTGGTCAGATGAAGAACTTAATCAGCATATGCCTGCAGAAGCTAAGCAGTATATTGCTAAGAATAACATTCAGCTTTACACAATCAATGCTATTGATAAAGCTATTGAAATCGGTATGGGTACGAGAACTAATACAATCTTACAGTCAGCATTCTTCAAGCTTGCTAATGTAATGCCTATCGACAAGGCTGTTGAATATATGAAAGCAGCTGCTAAGAAGTCATACAGCAAGAAGGGTGATGCAGTGGTTGAGATGAACTATAAGGCTATCGATGCTGGTGTTGATGCAGTACATAAGGTAGAAGTACCTGCTGACTGGGCTACAGCAACAGAAGAAAAGAAGGTTGTTGAACGTACAGGTCGTCCTGCTAC
>JBNMGS010000295.1:0-3312 GCA_050872365.1 Lachnospira sp. | reverse complement strand
TATATACACAAAAAAAAGTAGATTTTTAATCCTTATTGATATATTATATTAGTATATTAGTTACTGTTAAGAAATGCCATATAATCAGGTAAATAATCATAAGAAAGAAATTTTCTTTTTTATGATTGTCTATCTGATTTAGTATAGCGCTAAGCAGTAACATATATTATTTTATAAGGAGAAATATGTCATGGGAAAGTGTACATTTAAAGGTGGAATGCATCCATATGACGGTAAGGAATTATCTAAGGATAAGCCAATCAAAGAGTTATTCCCTGCTGTAGGCGAGATGGTTTTCCCACTTTCACAGCACATCGGTGCGCCGGCAGTTCCTGTAGTTGCCAAAGGTGATTACGTACTTGCTGGACAGTTGATTGCAGAAGCTGGTGGATTCGTATCAGCTAATATTCATTCATCTGTTTCTGGTACAGTTAAGGCTATAGAGCCAAGAACGCTTGCCACAGGTGGAAAGTGTAATTCAATCATCATTGAGAATGATGGAGAATTTAAGGAAGTTGAGTATACTCCTAAGAAGTTAGAGGAACTTTCTAAAGAGGAAGTATTACAAAGAATTAAGGATGCAGGTGTAGTTGGTATGGGTGGTGCAGGCTTCCCTACTAATGTTAAGTTAAGCCCTAAGAATCCGGAAGGAATTGATTATATTATCGTAAATGGTGCTGAATGTGAACCATACCTTACATCCGATTATAGAAGACTTCTTGAAGAGTCAGACAAGGTAGTAATGGGCTTAAAGGTTGCATTAAGCATCTTTGATCATGCGAAGGGTATTATCGGTATTGAAGATAATAAGCCTGAGGCTATCAAGGTTATGCAGGCAGCAGTAGCATCTGAGCCGGATATTGAGGTTAAGGTCTTAAAGACTAAGTATCCTCAGGGTGGTGAGCGTAGTCTTATCTATGCTACAACAGGCAGAAGCATCAACTCAACTATGCTTCCAGCAGATGCAGGATGTATCGTACATAACGTAGATACAATTTACAGCATATATATGGCTGTTATTGAAGGTAAGCCACTTACTAAGAGAATCGTTACTGTTACAGGTGACGGTGTTAAAGAACCAGGCAACTTCTATGTATGGCTTGGTATGAACTACAGACAGCTTCTTGATGCTGTTGGCGGTGTAGTTGGCGAACCAGAGAAGTACATATCAGGTGGTCCTATGATGGGATTCGCTATGTACAGTCTTGATGTACCAGTTGTAAAGGGAAGCTCATCACTTCTTGTATTCCAGAAGGATGTTGTATCTAAGCTTGAAGAGACAGCATGTATCCGTTGTGGAAGATGTGGTGAAGGATGTCCAAGCCACCTGCTTCCAGCCAAGCTTGCTTCATTTGCAGCTAAGAATGACGAAGCTGGTTTCGTTAAGTTTGATGGTATGGAATGTGTAATGTGTGGAAGCTGTTCATATGTCTGTCCAGCTAAGAGACCATTAACACAGCAGATTAAGGCTATGAGAAGTATCGTTCTGGCTAACAGAAGAAAGAAATAAGGGAGGATTAAAAGTGAGCGAGATTTTTAACGTATCAACTAATCCACATGTACGTAGCAAGGATACTACTCAGACTATTATGAGAGACGTGCTTATAGCATTAGCCCCTGCTAGTATATTTGGTATTTATAACTTCGGAGTTCAGGCACTTATCCGTATCATAGTTGGTATTGCAGTGTGTATGGCTTCTGAAGCAGTATATGAGTATTTTATGCATAAGAAGATAACAGTTATGGACCTTAGTGCAGCTGTTACAGGTCTTCTTATCGCACTTAACATTCCTTCAACTCTTAACATTGGTTTTGAGATTGTTGGTTGTGTATTTGCAATTATTATTGTTAAGCAGTTATTTGGCGGAATTGGTCAGAACTTTATGAACCCTGCTCTTGCAGCAAGATGTTTCCTTCTTATTGCATATACAGGTCCAATGACTAACTTCGTATGTGATGCATATTCTGGTGCTACACCTCTTGCTATATTAAAGCCGGGTTCAGAGGTTGTAGGACAGAGCACACCTACACTTCTTACTATGTTTATTGGTAAGACAAGCGGTGTTATCGGTGAAACATCAGTTATATGTCTTCTTATTGGTGCTATATATCTTGTTGTAAGAAAGGTTATTTCTTTAAGAATTCCACTTTCTTACATTGGAACATTTGCAGTGCTTATATTCCTTTTTGCACCAGGACATCAGTTTGATGCTATGTATATGTTACAGGAAATCTGTGGTGGTGGTCTTATTCTTGGTGCTTTCTTTATGGCAACTGATTATGTTACATCACCTATCACACCTAATGGTAAGTTAGTATTTGGTGTTTGCTTAGGTTTACTTACATTCATATTCAGAATGTTTGGTGGTTCAGCAGAAGGCGTTTCATACGCAATCATCTTCTGTAACCTTTTAGTACCTCTTATCGAGAGAGTTACAGTACCTAAGTCATTTGGCAAGAAAAAGCCAGAAAAAAAGGCAAAGGAGGCTGCATAAGATGAAGAATATAGTTAAAGACGCATGTATATTATTCGCAATTACACTTGTTGCAGGTATCCTTCTTGGTCTTGTATATAATGTAACTAAAGACCCAATCGCACAGCAGAACGAGAAGGCTAAGCAGAAGGCTTATCAGGAAGTTATTGCTGATGCAGATAAGTTTGAGGAACTTGATGGCAACTATGCTACTGATAAGGTAGCAGAAACAGCTAAGGCTGTACTTTCGTCATCTGCAACAGATTTTTCTAAGGATGATGTATCAGAAGTTGTAGCTGGTATTAAAAATGGTAAAATAATAGGTTATGTTGTAACAGTAGTAGCACATGATGGTTACGGCGGAGACATCAAGTTCTCTGTTGGACTTTCAACAGACGGTACATACCTTGGAACATCTATTCTTACAATCAGCGAGACTGCAGGTCTTGGTATGAGAGCTAAGCAGGATCCATCATTCTTAGCGCAGTTTAACGGAACTAAGGCTTCAGAATATAAGGTAGTAACAGATGGAACAGGATCATCATCAGACAGCACTATCGATGCAATCGGTGGTTCTACAGTTACATCTAAGGCTATAACAAAGGGTGTCAATGCAGCTTTGGCTGTATATGCAGACCCTGCTAAGGCTAATGTTAAGACAGTAGGAGGTGTTTCAGTTGAATAAATGTGTTGAAAGACTTTATAATGGTATTATCAAAGAGAATCCTACTCTGGTTTTAACACTTGGTATGTGTCCTACACTTGCGGTTACTACATCAGCAATCAATGGTATCGGAATGGGACTTTCTACAACAGCAGTTCTTATGCTTTCAAACCT
>JBNMGS010000294.1:0-3318 GCA_050872365.1 Lachnospira sp. | reverse complement strand
GTAATAAAGAATGGCTTCAATTCCTTATATTTCCAATATTTACTTTGATTACAGTTATAGTGATGACTAATTCAATGGTCGCTTCATATCATGAGGATATAGTTAATGTGTACTATGTTATAGCAATAGGACTTATAGTTCTTAATATGGTTGTATTCCATCTTATTAATGAGATTCTTGAGAATTCCCAGAGAATAAGAGAAGCAGATATTTTAAAGCAGCAATCTATAGGTCAGCTTGAATTATACAATTCATTACGTAAAAACTATGACATACAAAGAAAAAGAACACATGAATATAAGAACCAGATTATGTGTATAGATTCTTTATTAAAAAAGAAAAAATATGATAAACTCGAGGAATATATAAACAGTATATTCAATAGACTTGATGGTCAGCTTGATATGGTTGATACGAATAATGAAGTGGTTAATGCAATTATCAATGCCAAATATTATGAGGCTTTACAGAATAATGTATTATTTATTCTAAAAATAAATGATCTATCACATATAAAAGTGTCAGATGATGATATAGTTACCATATTATCTAATCTTCTTGATAATGCCATAGAAGCAGCAAAACAATGTGAGATAGATAGAAGAACCGTTAGTATAAGGCTGTTATGTGAGGACGATATTCTTAGTATATCAGTGTCCAATTCATACAAAACAGAGCCTGAAATTACAGAGAATGGATATATGCGTACGACTAAAGATAATAAAGAAGAACATGGTTTAGGAATCCGTAATGTAGTTGCTACATTAGAAAAATATAATGCAGAATATATTATTGATTATAAAAATGGAAAGTTTGTATTTTCAATAATAATGTAGATGGCAGAAACCAGATGTCTGATGACATCTGGTTTTTGCTATATAAATTGTGTTTGTTATTTACATAATTATATTGAAAGATAAATAATATAGTTGTGATTTAGAGAGTTGCTTTAATATAGTCGTTTTTTGCTTTAATATAGTCGTTTTTTGATAATGGGATTGAATTATATATTTTGTGTGATTAAAATAAGCGTGAAAAGAGAATTGTTTATATGATTGATAGATTAATAGCGAAAATGGTTGATAATATGATGGAAGCGGATATCATATCGGTCGATGATAAGGAAGCATATGTTTATGCATATACAATTGTAGTGGAAAAAATATTGACATTAATTACGATAGGCATAACAGGTGTGGTATTACACAGACTAGTCAATATAATAATATTTTTGTGTATATTTATGCTTCTTAGAAGAAGAACAGGTGGTTTTCATCTTGAAACATTTGGTCAATGTTTTATAGGAACTAATCTTATATGTATTACCATTGAGGTATGTGATTTCATATGGTTAAAGTATATGACACTTGTTATATTTCTTTGCATGGTATCTGTTGCATACATATTATGTGTTGGGACAGTTAATCATCCCAATCTTGCGCTTAGCGATAGTGAACTGATGGAAAGCAGGAAAAGGGCAAGAATTGTAGTGGTTTTGGAAGCATTATTAACTATAGTTTTGTATATAGTGGGTGTTGATAGAACAATAACAGGATATATGGCTATGGGTATTAACATATGTGCGTTGTTATTGTTTATGTCAAAGATACAGAGCAGAATGAATAAGTAAGATGTCTGGTACATAGAATGTTATTTACTAGTTGGATTTCTTGTATCTTAGGCATTTGAAGATGTAAATGGGTGACAGGAAAAAGGAAAGGTATAACATTTGGAAAAACAGTTAATTAAGGTGTGTAGTGAAAGGAGTTATTATGTATAAGATTATTAAAGGATTGGCAAGCGGATTAGTTATAGCGGGAATGGTTGGAATGTTATCTGCGACAGTTGTTCGTGCGGATTGGAGTACTGATGACTTTGATTTCTGGTTTGATGCTGCAGCGGGGGATCAGTATAGTTATTCTAAAACTCAGAGTAAGGATAACGATTCATCATCATATATTTATTACAGAGATGGAGATGAAGACGTAGTTATGTGTATAGTTGGATATGATGATGGTTATGTGGAAGATATAGAATTACCACAGAAAACATATTCACCAGGAGAGAGCGATACTATAATCAATTATATTGCCGAAAATGGTTTATCACAGGCAGCTTTAAGAGGAGAAGCAACAACTGATAGTACATATACAGCATCTGGTGACTGGAGTGCAGATACTTATTGATGTATACTGTAAAATAACTTGTATAGTTCTCATATTTGAAATATAATGCAAATATGAGAACTATATTATGGGAGGGGATTTTTGAGTATGAAGAAAGTATTAACAATATTGTTATGTATTTTGTTTATAGGTCTTGCAGGCTTAGCTGTAATAACGAATTATAAGAATAATTCATCAGATAATAAAACTATTAATAAAGCGGATAGTAGTAATGACAGTGTCACAAAACCTGAATATTATAATGCGGATAAGATAGAGATTATAGATGACAATACAGCCATAGTTCCAGATAGCAATATAAAGTCGATGCATCAGGCGATAGAATATTCTCATTTAGATGATTATGAATTTACTGTAGATAAAGTGTATTATGATAATAATATAAGGGATGTTATCAAAGAAAGAACTATTAATTATGAGTCGCGTTTATCTTCATTATGTTCAGATAAAAGGAAAGAACCATACAGAGAATATATAGATGAAAACGGTAATCTTGATGGAGAGAATTACACATTTATGTATGTTGAAATAACAATAAAAAATATTGGCGATAAAAGAACAAGAATTACACCACTATCATATAAAGCAGCTGATATAGATGGTAATAAAATATCTTTAAAAAACGAAACAGAAATGAGTGCTGCATTTGTAGCAGAACTGGATGATAAAGAATATCTTGACTATATGTTAACAATACAAATGGATAAAGGGGAGTCTATTAAGTATGTTATGGTATATCCAATTGCAACAAGCAGCATTGATAGTACGGTACTATTTAGAGGAACTGGTAATGGAAAAGTCAACTTTAGTAATAGTATTGATTATATAAGACTTAGGGAGGACTAGGATAGAGTAAGAATATTATGAAAAACAAGTCAAAAAATAAGGCTTGCAAATAAAGATTGGGAGATATTAATATGGGGAAACTATTAAAGATTGATATGGAACGTGCATTTAAAAGCAGGAAGTTTATACTGATTGTGCTGGTTGAAGTAGTATATATACTTGTATATTCATGGCGGTTTTTATATACAGCGATTACAAGCACTATACCATTTTTAAAGCAGTATATTGGGATTAAGTGTGATTATATTCCCGGAGCATTTCATTATTGGATTGGATTTTATAATTC
>JBNMGS010000293.1:0-3322 GCA_050872365.1 Lachnospira sp. | reverse complement strand
TTGTAGTAGAATATAGTAAAAGTAAAAGAATGAATAGTTAAAATAAAATAATACAGACAACAAAATAAAATAAGGAGGAGAGTCAGACTATGGTTATAAAAAAGGTTAATCTTGATATAGTTATAGGTGTTACGAGTGCCATACCAGATACACAATATCCTGAAGTTGCATTTGCGGGTAAATCTAATGTTGGTAAGTCTTCGCTTATTAATTCACTTATGAATAGAAAATCATATGCAAGAACATCTTCACAGCCAGGAAAAACGCAGACGATTAATTTCTATAATATCAACGATTGTATGTATCTTGTAGACCTTCCTGGATATGGTTATGCCAACGCGAGTCCGGCTGTAAAAGCTAAGTGGGGCAAGATGATTGAAAAATATCTAAGAAAATCTGCTAATCTTAAACAGGTGTTTCTGTTGGTTGATATAAGACATGACCCATCGGAAAACGATAAAATGATGTATAACTGGATTGTAGATAACGGATTCAGACCAGTTATCATAGCGACTAAACTTGATAAACTTAAAAGAAGTCAGGTTGCAAAGCATGTAAAAGCAGTAAGAATGGGATTAGGACTAAGGGAAGATGACATTCTTATACCATTCTCTTCGGAAACCAAGCAGGGGCTTGATGAATTGTGGGAAACAGTAGAGTCATATATCAATCCTGAAAATGAAGGAATATAAATGCCAAAAATTAAATGCTAAAAATGTCGAATAGAGTTGTTTTTAGGATATAAAAGTAGTATAGTTGTTGATGTTGTCAGACTTTATTATATTATTATTTGAGGTGGACTAAGCACAGAATAATAAACTGTATTGCTTTGCATTTTAAATGATATGTTACTATTAATAACGAAGTTAAGACCTTGTGGGAGGAGATACATATGTTAACAGTTTCGATTTTACTTGATTCGGTGGAGAAAGTTCAGAGATTTGTGAGCAAAATAAGCAGATATTCATGTAGCTTTGATGTTGAAAGTGGTAATAGTTTTGTTGATGGTAAATCACTTGTAGGATTATTCAGTCTTGATATAAGCAGACCATTACAGCTTACTATTAATGGTGGAGAAAGTGAAATTGAAGATGTGTTAAGGGATATCAACGAATTTATGCAATATTAAGATAGCTGTTTATAGTTGATTGCATATATATTTTAAAATGGCATTTGTTGCAGAGGCAAAACTGATGTATGTCTTATGATTTCTTTGGTGCTTTGTGCCTGTGGAATCGAAGGCTGAGTGAAAAACGGATTATCACACTAAGGCTTTGTATCTTCGTACACTTGCTATAAACTCGATATGCGCAGAAATATACGCAGAAATGAGGATTATTTATGAAGAAAGTATCAGTTATATTATTAGCTGTTGTTATGGTGTTATCGCTTTTTGCATGTAAAAAGAGTGATAGTACATCAGATGTACAGCAGAATAATACGGAAACTCAGCTTGCAGGAAAACATCATGTGGTTATATCTGTCAGAGATTATGGAGATATTAAAGTCGAACTGGATGCTGATGCGGCTCCGATTACAGTAACGAATTTTATAAAGCTTGCTAATGAAGGATTTTATGATGGTCTTACATTCCATAGAATAATAAGCGGTTTTATGATACAGGGCGGTGATCCATCTGGTGATGGAACTGGTGGTTCGGATACTAAGATAAAGGGAGAGTTTGCAGATAATGGTGTTACCAATAATCTGTCACATAAGAGAGGTGCTATATCAATGGCGCGTTCAAGCAGCAACAACAGCGCAAGCTCCCAGTTTTTTATAGTGCATAAGGATAGTACATATCTTGATGGAAAATATGCATGCTTTGGGTATGTGACAGATGGCATGGAAGTAGTTGATAAGATATGCAGCCAGGTAAAGCCAGTTGATGATAATGGCAAAGTTAATAAGGAAAATCAGCCTGTTATTGAAAAGGTGACAGTAGAGGATTAATTTGATGAAAATTTCATGATGAATTTTTATAATAAGTTTTATAATGAGTTTTTATAATGAAATTTCTATAATGAATACATATAATATTGGTAATATTATATATAGCAGATGAAATCGTTATAATAAGAATTACTTATATCACATATAGATTGATGGTCATCAGGATAACTGTTGTTTATATTGTGATATATGTATTTTCTTATTCTGAGGGTTTTATCTGCTTTTTTTATATTGATAATCTGGTATGGTATGTGTGAGGTATTGTTTTTGCTTTTATGTTAATAATCTGGTATGCGTGGGGATATTGTTTTTAATTTTATATTGGATGTAGAGATATTATATTTTGTCATGAAAAAGAAGAATGCATAATATATAAAAGAATAAATATGTAAATAAAAAAGACTGAAAATCTCTATCTGAATAATAGAAGATTATACAGTCTTTTTTGATGTGTTATTATAACTAATGCGGAAAATGGGACTTGAACCCACACGTGGTAACCCACACAAGAATCTGAATCTTGCTCGTCTGCCATTCCGACATTTCCGCTAACTTGTTTATTTTATGATAATATAATGAAAATGTCAAGACCCAGAAGCAGGTTATGATTATAATGATTATAAACCTGAAAATATCAGATGAGAGCATATTAGTATAAATCTGATGTTAAAATGAGTACTCTATAATTATGGTAAATAGTAATAAAAAAAGGAAGCCTGTCAGCTTCCTTAAGTAGTGCAGTCGGCGGGACTTGAACCCGCACCCAAGCAATATGGACTAGATCCTTAGTCTAGCGCGTATGCCAATTCCGCCACGACTGCTTGTTAGATTGTTGTTGCTGTCTGCCAGCGACTTGATTATAATATCATGTGATATATGGTTTGTCAACACTTAAATTTCAAAAAAATTAAAAAATGTCAAAAAACATCAAAAAATACTACGAATCTAATAACGCCTGAAAATGTTTGATAAAATATTGTACAAATATTGTACAAATTACAAACATAGGGTTTACATTTATGTAATGAAATAGTATTATATTTGGTGTACGCTACTATGGCTCAGTCGGTAGAGCAACTGATTCGTAATCAGTAGGTCGCCGGTTCGATTCCGGCTAGTAGCTTATAGCATTTGCTATGCCTGATTAGGGCTAATCTGGATATCATAGTAGATATCCAGATATTTTTATGTTCTTTTTTGAAAACATTAATACATAAGATTACAGGGTAAAAACACCTTTAAGCCGCATAAATCAAGGGGGGTAGACACTATAATTCATATTCTGAATTGAAAATCGGGTAGCTGACCCGGCTTGACAAGTAAACTTAGCATATATATAATCAATCAAGATACCAACAATTAAGAAACT
>JBNMGS010000292.1:0-3340 GCA_050872365.1 Lachnospira sp. | reverse complement strand
TATTAACCATACCTAATTGTTACATATAAAGAACCAGTTCCTTTATACCTATACTATCACATAAAATAGGTATAAAGGAACTGGTTCTTTATATGTAACAATTAGGTATGGTTAATATGTAATTTCATAGGAAAGGAAGGGCGTTATGTATAAAAAAAGTATATTTGAAAAGATTATTGTAGGCGCCTTTGTAGGTATGTTTTTATTTGCAGGAGTTAAGTCGGTTAAAGTATATGCAGTAAATAATGATGATCATCCTTATGAATTTAATTTTGAAGGAAATAATACGGAGGAAACAGCTAGAGAACACAAGGATGATGAATCAGCAGCCTGGATGAGTTGCACTTATTTTGATGGTTATGAAGATGATGGATATGATGCATATATATATGGCTATTATGATTATCATTCTGAAGATGGAGAGTGTTATAGTGGTAGACATAGATTTTATGAAGAAACAACAAAATATATGAAAAATTGGGTGAAAGAGAGTGGAAAAAATTATGCTACAATACAAGCAACACCTTGCACATATGAGGCTGTCAGTTACGGAGGATTTTGGTGTCCAGACAATGCAAGCGGACATTAGGAGATAATTATGGTTAGAAACTATATAATAAGTGCAGTATTGGTTATATGTGTATCTGCATTATCAGGCTGTGGACTTGCCAATATGGATGATGTTAATGCAAGGTCCTCAAGTAATATTACAGAAACAACTAAACAGGCACAGCCGGAAAATGAGACATATAAATGGTCTGATTATATTAAATATTCTGAAATGCCTTCTAACGTAGAAATGCCGCAATTGCTAAACATGGATGAAGAAATAGAGGTTAAGACAGGCAGTTCAAAAAAAATAACATGCAATATTGAAGGTACATATGTAACGGAAAATTTTAACGACCTTTCAACTTTTACTAATACAGATGATTATGAAAATATATGCAATTTCCTTAAGACTAAAAAGAAAGATGAGTATATAGATAATGAAGACAATCTGTGTAAGAGTTCTATGGGTATTGACAGGCAATTGGTTATATTTAAGTTAAAAGTAACAAATGATTCAGATGATAAACAACAGTTTGCAGCATCGACATTCAGTTTTTATAGTATAAGGTATAATCAGGATGGTAATATAGAATACGCGTTAATACCGGAGGAAAGCAGGAAATGTTATTTTGATAAACCAGATGACTGGGTGGAACATAAGTTTAATAAAGTTACACTTAATCCAAGTGAAAGCAAAGAATTGATAATGTTTTGTTTTGCTGATAAATATGTTGTTACACGTTATACATCACATAATAATTCACAGTATAAAACGATATATGACGAAGTTGAAACAGATGGTCTGTTGCTGGACAATATATATATAGGAACTAATTATGCATCTAATGTCAAGACAGGAAAACCAGAATTCTGGATGAATGATAAAATATATAGAATGAGTATTAAATATCCCTGATAGGATTAACTAAAAAGGGCTGGGGATAGCGACATGATTTCCCCAGTCTTTTGTTATTTAATAAATTAAGAGATGGAAAAATAAGTATGATTATTATGTAAATAATATTGTTTTTACATAAAATAAGCTACGAAATGGTTAAAAAGAGGGGGGATTGTGTGAAGCAAATGATTAAAATAGAATTAGAGCGTGCTCTTAAAGGTATGGCATTTAAGGTGTCGCTTATTATAGGAATGTTAATAGTTACAATCCAGTTTATTAATGTAGGATTACATAACGCATTGAATCCGTTGGAATTTTTCAGCTATGGGGGATTGCAGCAACCATACAATGTGTTTTATACATGGATAGGCGGCAGTTTTAATATATATTATACGGTATATATAAGAATACTTCCTATAATGGTTGCCCTTCCATATGCAGCTACATATTATACAGACAGGCGTCAGGGAATCATAAGAAACTATTATTCAAGAACTAATAAAATTAATTATCTTGTTGCTAAATTAATAGCTGTGTTTACTACAGGTGGAATAGCTGCTACAGTTCCTTTGGCTATTAATCTCTTATCCACAGCTATGCTACTTCCATCTATGTTATGGAATGATGGTACTACGGATTGCATGGCAAACTCTATGTGGTCAAGTGTTTATTATACACATCCATATATATATTATATTCTATATTTTGCATTACAGTTTATATGTGCTGGTTTATTGGCCACAGTATCATTAATGATATCATTATGGGTCAATAATACATTTATAGTATTATTATTTCCTGTAGTTTTATGTGAGTTCCTTAATGCAGTTTCAGGCTGGATTCCCAATATGAAAGCCAGAGCAATTGCACCATACAGGTTGTTTAGTATAAGTCAGCTTTCTCCGAATTATTGGGAATGTTATGTGGTATTTATTATATCATTAATTATCCTTGATATCATTATATATATATGGAGGGGAATCAGGAATGACACATTTTGACGTAAAAAAGAAAAAAGTAAGTATAATAATATGTCTACTGGCTGTTTTAGTCATAGCTTTTATATTGTCATATAGAAATGCTAACACAAGATTACCCGATTCTGTCAAAGAATATTATGGGCCTGGGGATGTTGTAGAAGACAAAGGATTAGAAATATGTGCCAGTAATCTTTATTATGGAAATATAATAGATATCGTGAATAAAAAAGGACTGCCAGATAACATATCAGGAAAAAACGACACATTGATACTTATATTGGATATTACTAATAAAGGTGAGACAGAAGCTAAACTGGAAACAGATTTTGTTCCAAATGTTGCAATGGTAGGTTACCCTATAGGATATTATAATCAGGGGTATATATATGCATTGGATGAATCTGAGAATCTTACTTTGCAGTCAGGAGAAACAAAGAAAGTTGCATTAACCTTTGCAGTCAGCAATGGTTTGGTAAGGCAGGAGAGAAGAAAACAATTTGTAAAATCAGATTTTTACTTTGATATGTCGGTTTATCCAGTACATAAGGCTATTATATTTCACGGAGCTGAGAGTGTATGAGAAAGATAAAGGAGTTACTGGGTGTCAATGACAAAGGAATGTCTATAGCAATACTTGTTATAATAACTATATTAATACCGGGAACAATATTAAAAGGGATAGGTATTACGTCTAAAACAGAAGCATGTCTGTACGATGTGTATATAGGAATCGGGATATATTATGTGGGCAGAGTACTTATAATATTATCATTGTTTTATATATTGTATGTGCAAAGATATAATTTTTCAGAAATGATGATTACAAGGTATAAACATATATATGATATATGGAAAAGATGTGTTAAAGACCTTTCGGTGCTTAGCCTGGTTATATCTGTATATGTATATA
>JBNMGS010000291.1:0-3349 GCA_050872365.1 Lachnospira sp. | reverse complement strand
GTATCATAGTTTATTTTGTGTTAAAGTTTATTACAGAGTTTATATTATGGCTGCTTTAGATTTTGTGTTATGTTTCAACTAATCGTTAAAATATTATCTATTGTTTTAATAATCAACCTTATATGTTAGAATAAAGTCCAGATATAGCATTTTATGTGTTGTATCTTAGCTCTTTATTATAAAGCGCAATTTGCGCAGAAAGCAGGTATTATATGGCGTTACATGTTATGGATGAAGCGAATCGTTGTCTACAATGTAAAGTACCACAATGCCAGAAGGGATGTCCGATAAATACTAACATTCCTATGGCTATAAGACTTCTTAAGGAAAATAAGCTAGACGAAGCTGGGAAGATGTTATTCGAAAATAATCCACTTACAACTGTGTGTAGTCTTGTCTGCAATCACGAAAACCAATGCGAGGGGCACTGTGTGTTAGGACGTAAAGGGGCACCAGTTCATTTTTCTACTATAGAGAATTACATATCAACAACATATGCTAACAAGATGACAGAAGGTCCTAAGCCTTCTAATGGTAAGCGTGTAGCTATCATTGGTTCTGGCCCGGCCGGTATTACTATAGCTATCATACTTGCAAGATATGGATATCAGGTAACTATATTTGAAGGTAAAGATAAGATAGGTGGAGTATTAAGATATGGTATTCCTGAATTCAGACTTCCTAAGTCAGTGCTGGATGATATAGAATACCGGCATCTTGAATTAAAGGGGATTAAAGTGCGTCCTAATACTACAATAGGTAGTGCTATAACGATAGAAGATCTTTTCCGTGATGGATATAAGTCAATATTCGTAGGAACGGGTGTATGGAATCCTAATACTCTTCACATTAAAGGTGAGACATTTGGTAATGTACATTTTGGTATCAATTATCTGAACAATCCGGATAGTTATAAGCTTGGTGAGCGCGTTATCGTAATCGGAGCTGGTAATGCGGCTATGGATGTTGCCAGAACAGCGATAAGAAAAGGTGTTCGTTATCTTACATGTTTTTCTATCACTAAGGAAGTGGCTGCAAGCCAGTATGAATACAGTTATGCCAAGCTTGAGGGAGTTGAATTCGAGTTTAATAAACGTCCGGTTGAGATTAAAGATAATGGAGTTATATTCCGTGATATTATAGAAAATGAGGATGGAACTTTCACAGATATAGAAGGAACGGACAAGTTATATGAATCTGATAGTGTCATTATCTCTATAAGTCAGGGACCTATGACAAGACTTGTTAATACAACTAAGGGACTTAATGCTAATAAAAGAGGTCTTCTTGAAGCTGATGAAACAGGCCATACATCAAGACCTGGAATATTCGCATCAGGCGATGTTGTAAATGGTGCCAGAACAGTTGTAGAGGCAGTTGCACATAGTAAAGTTGTTGCTGAATCAATGCATGCTTATATGCAGTCACTCGATGAAGAATAGATATTATGATTAAAGGGTCAAAAGGTATCATCGATGCATGCTTGCATGCAAATCGATGATACCTTTTGACCCTTTGATATGACGGACATCATCGTATTATATTAAAGTGATTTACGATTTATTATTTAGTTTCTCTTATAAACATATATAACTCAGAAGCATATGCGGTAGCATTATAACGTCTTGAAACAATTACACCATCTTCATATTCAGCTGAGATTGTCAGCTGGGTGTTAAGAGATGATACATCAATAAGTTCATAGCTTATATATAGATGTTCAAAGTTATTATAATCAGCTGAGTATTCATTATAATGGTCAATATATAGAAATTGTTCATTAGAGTTAAATAAATGGAATGTATGATACCCGGCATAAGGTAGGGAGCTGGCTTTAAAAAGAGAATGCTGTTTGCCATATTCGTCAGATATCTTGTAATCGTTGGCAATTATCTCGTCAGGCACTGCTTCTCTGGTAAGAAGATGGGTGTTTTCATCAGAGGATGATACAGTAATACGTTTAATGGATGAAGTACTATCTGTTAACTGGATATTAAGGTCAAAATATAGCACACTTGTTTCATGCCGTCCCTGATTACCCCATGCCTGTATGTTAGATGCATGGTCGGCGGAATCTTTACTGTAAGCCATTGATAAACCATTTTTGCCAAGCTCTTCTGTGTTCTCTCCTGCATATACCTTAAGGGTTGAAACGTTTGTTTTATTGTTGTTATTGTTATGAATACCGGAAGTAAGTATATTGTAGGAACCTATACATAATATAATGGCAGCTGCGGCAACGGCTATTATACGATATAAGTAAGCATGTGAATGTGATTTTTTAATATGTTTAGAGCTTTTTGAATCGGTAATGTTATTAGCTGCAACTGTATTATCATCTTGCATCATGGCAGCCATAAGAGTTCTGTTAATAAGTTCATCGCTTGCAGTTATCTTGTTGCAGTCTTTGTTAAATTCATCTTTAAAATTCATAATCTTTCACCTCTTTTCTTAATATTTCCCTTGCCCGCTTAAGCCTTGTACGTACATTTGGTGTAGATATATCAAGTATAGCGGCTATCTCATCAGTCGAATACTGTTCATGGTAGAAAAGGTATATTACATCACGGTATTTCTGCGGAAGGCTGGAAACGGTTTCCCACACATACATTGAATCAATATCGAATTCATTATACGTACTTGTGTTTAAAGGTGTATAGGAAGTGCTGTTTAAACCATGAGAGCTGTCACTTGCAGTATTATCAATAGTTGTAATGGAAGAATTATCATCAAATTCACTGTTATCGTTAACGCTTTTAACAACCTTTGAATTCCATGAGCTTTTAAGGGTGTTGATGCATTCATTAACAGTTACCTTAAGTAACCATGCTTTTATGTGCATATCTGATTCGAATGTTTTATCACATGTGTATAACTTGATAAATACATTCTGAAATATATCCTCCGCTTCGTTGGCATTTTTCATTTTCAGAAGAGCAATCCGATAAATATCGTTGCTGTACATCTTAAGAATACGCTCGTATTCTTTGACATTATTCTTATATCCCACGCTGATTCTCCCCCTGCTGTTTCTTTGGATATTGTTAATATTAACATAAGCTCTTCATATCAGATATAAAATATTGCAAATATGTATTTTATGGAAGATTGTGGTGTTTAAGAATTGCATAAATTGCTAAACAAAACAATTCGGATACACCGGTAAATAGCAAAATCTACTTTGGATATTTTATATCTTTAACTCTATATCTAATATGAAAGCTGTCGTTATATAGATAATACAATTTAGGGAAATAAAATGTGACATGAAAAAGAGATGCTAAATTAAATGATTTGTTTATAAAATATTAATATTTATACAATTTGTTGTATAAGATTGTATTTTACG
>JBNMGS010000290.1:0-3367 GCA_050872365.1 Lachnospira sp. | reverse complement strand
TGGTAATTTATAAATGCTTTGAATTATATTTATATTATGAAGTATAAGATATTTAAAATTGTACTGTATGTGGATGGTATGATAAAGAACAGGTAATATTATTATAAAATGATTTTTTGTAAAATAATACATGGTAAGGAGTGGGTATATGTTTTATTTTTTATTAGAACCTATCATGATGTATAACTGGATATTGATATTAGCAGCAGTTATTCCGGCAGTATTTCTTATGGTAAAGGTATACAGGTCAGACAGGATAGAAAAGGAAAGCGGATATATTTTAAGAAAGCTGGTGGTGGCAGGTATCTTATCTACAATATTGGCATTGATTGAGGAAAGGGTCGGTGAATGGCTTTTGTCCTGCTTTGTTCCAGAGAATACGTGGTTATATCAGATAATACTATACTTTGTAATTGTTGCAATAGCTGAGGAGAGTTCCAAGTATATATTCCTGAAAAAACAATCATGGGATAATCCGGAATTTAACTGCCAGTACGATGGAGTTGTGTATGCAGTGTTTGTGGCACTCGGCTTTGCACTCTGGGAAAATATCAACTATGTATTATCATATGGTTTTTCAACTGCTATTGTAAGAGCTGTAACTGCTATTCCGGGTCATGCCTGCTTTGGTGTGTTTATGGGCGTATTTTATGGCCTTGCCAGAAAGCAGTATAATCGTGGAAGGTTATTCAGCTCTAAGATATTCAGAATATGCAGCGTTGCAGTGCCGGCACTTTTACATGGTTCATATGATTTTATTGCAACTATGGAGAATGTTATAGGTGGATTTTATTTTGTGGTATTTGTTGTTATACTGTTCGCAATATCTTTCGGACTTGTTAATTTGTCATCTAAAAATGACAGGTATATATAGGAAGTATATTGTGATGTGATGATTATGCAGGAATGAATAACATATATTATGTAAATCAGGGCTTATAAGTTGAAAAGTTTAAAGTAAATTATGAAAAAACGCATTTTAACATACAGAAAATATATTGACTCTTTATTAGCATCAGACAAACAGTCTGACTGGAAGTATATAAAGCAGGAGCATATTACGCAGGTGGCGTTTTTTCAGCATGAAAGATTAGTACATTTAATAGTGACAGTGACATTTGCAGTACTTGAACTTCTTACGGTATGTGCCTATGTGATAGTCGGGGCACTTGATAGTACACTTAGTTTTCCTTTATTAATTCTTGCACTTTTAATACTTGTGCTTATTATTCCATACATTAAGCATTATTATCTCCTGGAAAATGAGGTGCAGAAAATGTATGTGCAATATGACAGGATTGTGCAGAAAGAGTATGAGGAGAAAAAATAAGAAAGCACGTGGAATTAATTTCAAGTATATGTGTGTGTTAATAATGCAAATAAAGTGTAAAAATCCCACAATTATGTAAAAATATTTATTGATATCCTGACGATAATCGGTTAAGATATTAAGAAACACTATGATTAATACGTGAGGAATATAATGGCAGATATAATGAAAAAACAGTTCTACAAGCAGAGAAGCGATTTCGATAAGTCCTGTATTGAAAGGGACAAGAAGCTTACAATGCCTGAAGATGTGGAATACACAGAGAATATTGCGTATACTAATGATGGCAATCCTTCGCACCAGCTTGACATATATCGTCCAAAGGACAGAGAGGAAGAAGTTCTTCCTGTAATAATCAATGTCCATGGCGGTGGTCTGATTATTGGTAACAAAGGTTTTAATAAGTATTTTTGTTCTTTGCTGTGCAAGAAGGGATTTCTTGTATACAGCATAGAATATCGTCTTATTCCTGATTGTATGATATATGACCAGTTTAAAGATGTGTTTATGGCTATGGATTATATAAAGGGGCGTATCAAGTCGGATGGCGGCGATGAGTCACATGTATATATGGTTGGCGACAGCGGTGGAGCATGTCTTATAATGTATACAAATGCAATTCAGAATAATTATGATATGGCAAGGGCAGCAGGTGTTAAGCCTTCGGACTTACATATTAATGCGATTGGGCTTATAAGCGGAATGTTTTATACAACAAAGTTTGATAAGATAGGAATGTTCCTTCCAAAGTATTTATACGGAAAGAATTATAAGAAGTCAGCATTTGGTAAGTATGTGAACCCGGAGAATAAGGAACTTATAGAGTCGCTTGCGCCTGTATGGCTTGTTACAAGCCACAATGACTACTTAAGAAAGTATACATTGAACTTTGAAAAGGCATTAGCAGATGCAGAAAAAGAACACGAGTTTGTAGATTTTCCAAAGGATAGGAGACTTACGCATGCGTTTAGTGTGTTTGAGCCATTTCTTCCGGAGAGTAAAAAGACTATAGATATGCTTGTTAAGTATCTTAATAAATTTTAGAATAAAGACGGAACATTAAGGGGTCATTCCTATGTTCCGTCTTTTAATATATGCAGCAAGCGTTTAGAAAACATACATTTATTTTTGGGGCTTGTTTAATATTATATGTCTGGATATTGAAGAATATGTACCATTATTGTAAAATCATCATAATTAATATAAATATGAACAATATAGTGGTTAATAGAATTATGGAAGGATTGATCTATATATATGATAACAGAAAAAGATATGCAATATGTTCTTACTATTGCAAACTATGGAAATCTGAATAAGGCAGCAAATGCGTTGTTTTTGTCACAGCCGGCACTAAGTATTCAGCTTAAACGGCTTGAAAGCGCTCTTGGAATACAGCTTTTTGAAAGAAAAGGCAGAAGAATGATTCTTACATATGCAGGAGAGGAGTTTGTAAAGTCAGCAAGAGAGATAACTATGAAGTGTTTCGAGCTTGAAGACCGTATGATTGATATAGGGAAAAATGTTGCAGTAAAATTGCAGATAGGTTATATGGTACGGCAGATGGAAGCACTGTTTCCGTCTGTTATGACAGAATTCAACCGGTTGTATCCACAGTCAGTTGTATATGCAGTTGATGGACATTTGTCAGATCTTGAGGAAAAGCTTCTTAGTGGCGATATTGATATGTTTTTTGGATATAACAGTGTTAGTAATACCAGGTTATCATATGAAACTATTTATGAGGATCGTCTTGTTGCAGTTCTTCCAAAATCTCATCCGGCAGTTTTAAGTGTGCAGAAACTGGATACATGTATATATCCATGGCTGGATCTTTCTAAGGTAAGCAAAGAACGGTTTATTCTTCAGCACAGTAACCAGAGCATAAGACAGCTCGAAGAGGATGCTTTGTTTTATGCAGATGTGTTACCAGAGTTAACTTATAAAATAAGCAGTATAGATGCTGGCATACGCCTTTCAGAAAAAGGCTATGGTATTGCATTTACACTTAACAGTTATCTTTCTACTATGCAGTTA
>JBNMGS010000289.1:0-3368 GCA_050872365.1 Lachnospira sp. | reverse complement strand
GTGCAGCTTTAAGCTCACCATTTATTGATGTTGTAAGGCTTGTTACATAACTTTTTGTTGCGTAATAAGTTGCCATATAAGGACCACCGGGAAGTAGTCCGGCACTAGAGGCAACATTCATGATATAACCGCGATTCATCTGCTTGAATGAGCGAAGCATATACTTGGTAAGAATGTGCATTGCACGTATATTAACATTTATCATGGAGATATCCTTAGCCAGACTCGTTCTTTCAAAATCACCAATATCGCCAAAGCCTGCATTGTTTATAAATACATGTATGTCTGTTCTTTTAGAGAGCTTTCGTCCAAGCTTTATGCAGCTTTTTCCATCTGATAGATCACAGGTATATATTTCGCAGTCAGTATCAAGGGATGCTGCAAGCTTTTTAAGGGCTTTTGTGTTACGGGATACAAGAATAAGGTCGTATCCAAGTGCACTGAGTTTTTTAGCTATTTCATATCCGATGCCTGAACTGGCACCTGTTATACATGCAGTACGTTTTTTCATAATTATCTCCATTTCTGCGCACTTGTATGTTTACATATGCATGGTCTGTATCAGGTGCGCACATATGCAAACCATGTGGGTGAAGAATTTATGTTCACATTTACTCATATTTGGTTGTCTTATATAGATTTACGCTTATATAGATTTTATTAATTTGTGCATTACAATGCTGTAGATTTATAGTATAATGATAACATATACGCAGACGGTGGTCAAAGCGTGGTAAAACAAAATAACAGAACAGCTGGAATGGAGAATTAAATGGTTATAAAGAATAAAACCTTATTTCAGAAGGAATATGTAGAAGCAGCTATGCGCGCTGGTAATTTCGACAACAACAAATATAAGTTTTTTAAGATGGTTTACAACATGTTTGGACTTCTATTTGGTATGGGATGTATAAGATATCTTGTATTTCAGGCTATGGGAAGTGAAGATGCTGATTGGTTTATGGTGATATTTTATGGATTGGCAGCAGCTATATTCTTATATATCGGTATGGTTGGAATGGATAAGAGTAATAAAAAAAGGTACTATAACACATATTCAAAGATGGTTGGAATAACATTTACATATGAGATAGATGCAGATAATATAGTTGTTACAGATGAGGAAGATGACAGTGATACATTCAGATGGGATGATATTATAAAGTGGAATGAGGACAGAGACAATATATACCTGTTTGTTGCAGCACATAACTGTCTTGTTATTAACAAATCAAGCTTCATGGAAGGTACAGAAAAAGACCTTAAGGAACTTGCAACTGCAGTATTTGCATTAAGAGATGATGAAAACAATACAGATAATGATGAAAAATAACAGAAAGGTGCTTACATGAATTACAGCAGGAATATTAATCGTAATTATGATGAACATAATAATAAATATAATAATACAGAATATAATATCAGACTATTAGATACAGAAGAGATTAAGGATGTATATAATGAACATATAGTAACAGATTTCCCGGCATCAGAAGTTAAGCCGTTAAAACAGATGCTTGAAAAAAGAGAAAATGACCAGTATTTCGTATATGGTATGTTTGAAAGCGTGATGGATGATAATGGCAAACGCCATGAGGAACTTGCAGGATATGCATATTTTATCAAATGCAGGAACAGGGATGTATATCTTCTTGATTATCTTGCTATTGTTAAAAACAAGCGTTCAAAGCATCTTGGTTCAAGATTTTTACAGCAGTTAAAGCAGATTTCCATAGATGATGGAAAGCTGCTTATACTTGAGGTTGAAAACCCGGATTATGCCGGTGAAGGACCTGACAGAGATTATATGCTAAAAAGGATAGGATTTTATAAGAAAAACGGTATGCATCTTAGCGATACAAGCTGTTATTTCCTTGAAAATGAATACAGAATATTTTATGCAGGTGATGTTATGGAGGATAAATCGCAGCTTGACGATATAACAAATACTGTATACAGGGATTTTTTTGGAGATACATTTGTTGATGCCAATGTTGTATTCCACTGATGAATAATAGAAGTCAATAATAGAAAGCGAATAAATAATAGTAATGAATAATAGTAATTAAGTATCAATTGACAAGACATATTATTAAAGTGCATAATAATAAATATGTGCTATGCATAAATATGCAATAATTGTGTTTATTATTGTATATAAATATGAATACTATATGTACGCATATGTACGGGAGAGTAATGTTTAAGATGTTAAAAAGGCATGGAAACAGCTACGATATGGTGTGTTGATATGTTAACAGGTGCTATAGGGATATCAATGGTGATATGACTATCAAAAGCCATATTAATACATCAGAGGTGTCATATGTGTGCAGAAACGGAGGATTACAATGAATAATCAGGAAATGATGGAATTGACAACTGTTGATAAGAGTGAGTTTGAAGAACTTGTTAAAGAGTGTAAAAGATCAGGCTCAATTGATCAGAATTTATATATAGAATATGATGTTAAGAGAGGCTTGAGAGATAGTAACGGTAATGGTGTGCTTACAGGTCTTACAGAGATATCAGACGTCTGTGGTAACGAGAATGTTAATGGTAGAAAGATTCCTGTAGATGGACAGCTTTATTTTCAGGGATATAATGTAGAGGATATAATAAAGGGCTGTACATTAGACAGATTCCGTTTTGAAGAGACTACATATCTTCTTTTATTTGGTAATCTTCCAACAAAGAAACAGTTAGAAAGCTTTCTTAGAATACTTGCGGATCTTCAGGAGCTTTCAGGAGCATTTATCAGGGATGTTATTATGAAGGCAACAAGTACTAATCTTATGAATTCACTTATGAAGAGTATACTAAGTCTTTATTCATATGATGAGAATCCGGATGATATATCTATACCAAATGTCCTTAGACAGTCACTTCAGCTTATAGCAAAGATGCCTCTTCTTACAGTATATGCTTATCAGTCATATAGGCATTTTAAGCTTGATGGAACACTTATGATTAAGAATCCTAAAAAAGGCTATTCAACAGCAGAAAACATCCTTTATATGTTAAGAGATGATGGCCAGTTCACAGAACTTGAGGCAAAGGTTCTTGATATATGTCTTGTGCTTCATGCTGAGCATGGTGGTGGTAACAACTCAACATTTACTAACCATGTTGTAACATCATCAGGTACAGATACATATTCAGCTATGGCAGCTTCTATTGCATCACTTAAGGGTCCTAAGCATGGTGGTGCTAACCTTAAGGTTCAGGAAATGTTTGCGGATATAAAGAAGCATTGCAGTGACTGGGACAACAAAGAGGAGATATGTGATTATCTTAATAAGATTCTTGATAAAGAAGCATTTGACCACGCAGGACTTATATATGGTATGGGACATGCTGTATATACT
>JBNMGS010000288.1:0-3368 GCA_050872365.1 Lachnospira sp. | reverse complement strand
GCTTTAACGCAGAAATATCTATATAAAATAATATTCATTGGTAATTTAATTACATATTTTGTCGCAATGTTCTTTTAATTCATTTCTTTAATTCTTTTTTAATTCTTTTCTGCACCAATTACATCCAGAATGTATTTTATTCTGTTTATATAGCTATGTTTCCTGCTTACCAGATTATGCCCGTTGACTGCAATCTGTCTGCGTTCATCTTCATGCTGCATATAATACTCTGCTTTTTTCTGGCAATCATACATATCCTCATAATACACAATATTCTCTCCACTCTTAAAATAATTCATCAGCTCTATCTGATAATTAGTAAGAAGAAAACCACCAGAACCAAGTATATCCCATACCCGCAAAGGTATGCCCGTGCGGATATTTCTTATTGTCATATTAATGTTAATACAGGAATTATTAAATACCTTTGGCATATCATTCATATAATCAACAGTTCCTTTATACTCTATATTAACAAGTGAATCATCCTGCTCATCTGTATATAAAGATACTTTATTTTTCTTTGCCAGAAGATTAAGAGTTTTTATACGTTCTATATTGGCAAGCTTAAAGCCCAGGAATGTAGACTCAAAAACCAGTCTTATATCAGAAAACGCCCTTTCATCCTGTCTGAAATCAATAAACTCTGATAACTGCTTTAATATATCCACTGTCAGAAGCTCATCAATTATGTTATCTCCATATATGTTAAGCTGTGCAAGCATGGCTGCATCAAAATATCCTCTAAGATATGATGGCAATTTATCTTTAATATCATCATATGAGTTCTTATGATACATACTACCTACAAATGATATATCTGCACTGAATCTGTCTTTTTCTTCCTTTGTCTGTCTGTCAAGCTGTCTGTCCAGTCTGTCTGTATTTACAGCCAGAGGCAGATAATATATATTCTTAACTCCCATCTGCTTTAGCTCGTAATAAAAGAACTTATCAAATATGAATATATAGTTACAGCTGTTAAATACTGACTGATGATACAATGATATAAGTGGACTATCTACTGTCCATGCCACGTATTTTCTTCCTGTCTGCTCACATATATCAGAAACGTGAGGAAAGTAATTAAGTGAAAATATCAGATCATATTCCTTAAACACATCAGAAAGGAGTTCATAATCATGTTCTTTTATACCTGTTACACTGTCACTTGATAACGGCTTTTCTTCATACATATCAACAGAATGTCCGAAATATTCAAAAGCTGCCTTAACATCTTCCTGATTAAATACCTTCCACTTGTATATAAGAATATCCATGATACACCTCCCTTTTATGTGCGTTTAATAATAAAACCACAAGCAGCCAGACATAAATATGTCTGGCTGCTTGTGGCATTATTATGTCGTCAGTTCATTAACTAATAAAATCAACTAATAAAATTCAATATAAACAAACATTCACTTTACTCTCTTGTCGCAGCTTCAAGCACCTCGAAATAATTCTCAAACGTCTTTGCACAACACTCATAATCATCAATTATGATTCCGTCCACCTTAAGACCTATAAGTGCAAAAGCCATAGCCATTCTATGGTCCGAATATGTCTTAACAACACCTGGCTTTACTTTACCCGGAAGAATTTCGATTCTATCCCTGCCCTTTTTAATATCTATACACAGACTGTTAAGTTCGTTAGCGATTGCTTCGATTCTGTCTGATTCCTGTAATCTGATATGTTCTATATTTCTTATAATTGTTGGCGTTTTGGCAAATGGTGCAATAGCCGCAAGTGTCATAGTCTGATCTGAGAAATCATTCATGTCAACATCAACGCCATCATATTCCCCATTAGCAGGACCCGTAACACTTATACCTTCATGTTCTTCTGTAACAGTACAGCCAAGCTGCTTTAATACATCCAGAAAATTCATATCTCCCTGCATAGATGTAGTTCTTACATTCCTTACAAGTGCATATCCACCTGTCAGGGCTGCTGCCGCATAAAAATAGCAGGCTGCCGACACATCCGGTTCTATCTGGTATGTTCCTGCAACATAGCTGTCATCTGCTGGTATCACATACTCTGCACCATCATGGTCAACCTCACAACCAAACTGTCTCATCATATTAGATGTTATCCTTATATATGAACCATCCGTCTTTTTACTTGTTATATTAATCTTTAAACCGCTCTCAAGCATAGGAGCTGTCATCATAAGTGCACTTAAGAACTGCGTGCTTTCGCTTATATCTATAGATACCTCTGCCTTTGGTTTCTTACCTCCAAAAGCGGCACCAGTTACTTCCACAGGAAGATGTCCATTTTTTTCAAGGAACTTAAATTCAGCACCCATATCTGTAAGTGCTTCAAACAGCGGAAGCATAGGTCTTTTCTTCATCTGCTCTGATGCTTCTATTGTATACTTTCCATCTGATAGTCCTAACATAGCTGTAAGAAACCTAGCTGCTGTTCCGGCACTTCCTACATTGATAGTTCCCTCTTTCTTAGGAAGATTTCCACTATGCCCCTCTATAATTACATATTTTTCAACTTCATTCACCTGGATTATATATCCAAGTGATATAAGACTTGTAAGAAAATGTCTTGAATCATCACTGAACAACACTCCATTAAGTCTGCACTCTCCATCAGATAATGCTGCCATAAGAAGAGCTCTGTTAGTGATACTTTTAGACCCTGGCACCTCTACAACGCAGTTGATTGGCTTGTTTAACTTTCTTACCTTATACTGTGACATTTTGATTATTACCTCTGTTATTATCTTATTACCAGCTTATAAATGTATCCAACCACATTTATTAATATGACATTTACGCTGGTTAACACTTCTTTCTGCTATAGTATAGCACTTCAACCCCATAGCTTAACAATAAATATTATCGTCTTGTTAATTTCTTAACTTATAAACCACAAACTGATTACGCTTAATATATTTAAACAAATCAGTTATTTTCTTATCATTATTAATATGATTACTTTCTGTCTTCCATCTTAGGATAATCTCTATGCCATCCAACATATTTATAAGCTGGACGTATAATCTTACCGGCATTGACAAGCTCTTCAAGACGGTGTGCGCACCAGCCTGATATACGTGAAGTTGCAAACATAGGTGTAAACATTTCTTCTGGTATTCCAAGCATAGAATATACGAAACCACTGTAGAAATCGACATTGGCACATACCGGCTTAAACATTTTTCTCTTCTGCATAATAAGCTGTCCTGCCTCTTTTTCTACTGTTTCATAAAGTGCATATTCCTTCTGCATACCCTTCTCGTCTGAAAGCTTCTTTGCAAAGCCCTTAAGTATAACCTCTCTTGGGTCAGAATTAGTGTATACAGCATGTCCCATACCATATATAAGACCTGCGTGGTCAAATGC
>JBNMGS010000287.1:0-3376 GCA_050872365.1 Lachnospira sp. | reverse complement strand
GACGGCGCGTCTGAGCGGTAGCGTCACTTATCATAATTTATATGGAAAGACTTAGAAATATCCAATCAAAGCTTCTGGCATTGAACATAGTGTGCAGGGCTGCCTGTATCTTATATTTGTCGTCCGTTTGTCATCTACTGACATTTAATTAAACAGTAATTTACCTACTTCACATACTTCAGATAATCATCCACACTATCACTGTCACTTATAACCTTGATATGCTCATCGCCTTGGAATACATAATCTGCGGATGGCATTATCTGTACTTCTTCTCCATGCACTATTCCGATAATGTTCATCTTATATTTCTTACGCACATCTGCATCTCTTATGCTCTTTCCAACAATCTGTGGTATCACAGGAACTTCAAATATAGCATATTCATCCGATAATTCTATGTATTCAAACACATGACTCCTGCTGCATTTCTTGGCAAGCCTGTATGCTATATCCCTGTCAGGATATATAACTTCATCAGCTCCATTCTTTAAAAGAAGCTTTGCATGTATATCCCTGCTTGCAACGCTTATAACATGCTTTGCACCGAGCTCTTTAACAAGGCTTGTTGTTTCAATGCTGTTCTGGAAATCTTCAGATATACACACTGCAACTGTATCAAAATTCGATAATCCGAGACTGTTTAATACATCCTCATCGGTACAGTCACCTATCCTTGCACTTGTTGCCTTTGCCATAAGCTCTCTGATCTTATCTTCATCCTGATCTATTATCATGACCTCATTACCAAGTGCTATGAGCTTCTCAGCAAAATGATGTCCAAATTTACCTATTCCTATAACCAGTATCGACTTCATATTAATCCTCATTTCTGCGCACATTTTTTATGCATATCAAGTTTGTGTCAAGTGAGCACTGACACAAATCACGCATATGTAAAATACATTTTCACACTATTCCTCATATTATAAAGAGTAGTTTTACATACCATCTTCAATGACTTTGTGACCATATTACCAATTATCCTACGCTTACATTTTCTTCCGGGTTCATAAGTTTTACCTGTTTTTTATTATAAGCAAATGATGAAGCAAATGTAACCGTTCCTATTCTTCCACCAAACATAAGAAGCATTATTACTATCTGTGAACCAACATTAAGCTGTCTTGTTATTCCTGTTGAAAGTCCGACAGTTCCTACTGCTGAAAATACTTCCAGACACAAATCTTCAAAATCAAAACTCTGCATACCACTTATTATAAGTAATGCCGCAACCGCCATGAAAAGATTCAAACCAATAACCATACTTGCTTTTTTTATATCTTCATCTGCAAGCCTTCTGCCATATATGTTACATCCTGCCAAATTGCGCAGGTTAGACCATATATATACTATTATAACTACTATAGTAGTTGTTTTAACACCACCAGCAGTCGAACCTGGACAACCGCCTATAAACATAAGTATTATTGTAAGGAACTTACTTGCCTGTGTCATTGCTCCAAGATCTACGGTATTATATCCTGCTGTTCTTGGTGTTACTGCAGCAAAAAGCGAGGTAATAAACCTGTCTTTAAATGGCATTCCTGCTTCCACTCCATTTCTTTCAAAAAACATAAACATAATAGTTGGAATAACGACAAGGACTATGGAACTTACCACAACTATCTTTGTATGAAGTGTATATTTCTTAAAATGCAGCTTGTTGTGCTTAAGATCCGCCCATACTGTAAAACCAAGTCCACCTATAAGTATAAGTGCAATAATTGTTATATTTACCACATAATCATTATAATATCCTGTAAGTGATGAATATGGTTCGTATCTTCCCATAAGATCAAAACCTGCATTGCAGAATGCTGTTATCGAATGGAATATACTGTTATATATACCTCTTGCTACTCCCATACGGGGAATGAATCTAAGTGATAGAAGCATTGCTCCTACACATTCAAAAACAACAGTACCCGTTATAACATTTTTCATAAGCCTTACTATACCCTTAAGCACATTGGAATTCATGCTTTCCTGTATAAGTGTTCTGTTAGCAAGTCCTATCTTTCTGTTAAAAAACAATGCAAATACAACTCCTATGGATATAAATCCCAAACCACCTATCTGAATCATAACAAGAATCACTATCTGTCCGAACAATGTCCAGTATGAGAATGTATCAACAACCACAAGACCTGTAACACATGTAGAGCTTACAGATGTAAACAGAGCCTTTATAAACGGGGTCCATTGCCCGGTTCTGCTTGAAACCGGAAGCATAAGAAGAATCGTACCTGTTATTATGACCATAAGAAAACCAAGTGCCATAATCTGTGCATGTGACAGTCTGCTTCTGATTCTGCTAAATATATTCATACTTAATCCTCATTTCTGCACGTATTTTTCGCATATCACATCATTTTTTTCTTTTTCAAAAACCATAATACACAAACACATATGACTAGTATAATCGCAACTATTATATAAAAACCATATGGTGTAGTTGATAGCGGCATCCATCTTCCATCTACATTCATACCATATATACCAGATATTATTGTTGGAATAGCCATTACTATTGTTATTGATGTAAGAATTTTCATTACATTATTCAGTCTGTTGTTAATAACAGATGATAACAGTTCCCTTGTACCATCTATGATATCCCTGTATATAGTTGTCATCTCGATAGCCTGCTGATATTCAACTGTAACATCTTCCAGAAGTTCCATATCCTCTGGATACTGTTCAAGTCTTTTATATCTTCTTAACCTCTCAAGAACTATACTGTTGGATCTTAGAGATGTCGCAAAGTATACAAGTGTGGATTCAAGTTCATGAAGTTCTATGATATCTGTATCATGTGTGTCATCGCCTACACGTTCTTCTATCTCTGTTCTCTTCTTGTCAATACCACGAAGATATGCCTGGTAAAGCATAGCTGACCTAAACATCATCTCATATATAAAACGCATTTTTTTCTTTGTACTGAAATCTTTCAGCTTATTACGCACAAAATAAGTAAGAACAGGTGTTTCCTCTCTGCATATAGTGATTATGGCATCATTCTTTAGAATTATTCCTAAAGGAATTGTAGTATACATCTTTTTTTCATGTCTTACCTCTGGTGTTGGAATATCCACAAGAATAAGTGTATATCCATCTTCAAGACTTATACGCGAGCTTTCTTCCTCATCCAGTGCAGTTGCAAGGTCATCTGCATCTATATCGAAATATCCCGAAACAAGCGACAACTCACTGCTTGTTGGATTAACCATATTAATCCAGCAGCCATCTTCTATATTGTCAAGCTTGCTTAATATTTTATTATCAGTCTTATAGATATTTACCATAATTCACCTCCCGGAGTTTGTGTTTTATAATTCAGTTCTACATATGTTTTATCTTATGTTTATTATAT
>JBNMGS010000286.1:0-3377 GCA_050872365.1 Lachnospira sp. | reverse complement strand
GGTTATATTGGTTGCTGTAATTGTGACAGGAATAACAGGTTGTAACAATAATAAAAATGCTGATATGGATGGTAATACAACTGGTGTGCAAAGCAGCCAGCCGGCAGATGACAGTACTAAAGAGGTAACGGATGTGGTAAATGAAAGTGAAACAGATACACAGGATTCCAAGGAATCGGATGATTACAGTATCAATGAAGCTGAAAATGAAACACCAGATGAATCAGAACAGACAGATGATAACAGTGATAAAAGCAGTTGGGATGACGCAACAGTCATAGCCGATGCAACGGATACAGGTAATACTGACACAAGTATGTCAGATGAAAACAGTGATAGAAACAGCTGGAGCGATGGTGAAGATAATAATATGGAAGATTCAGAGAAAGAATCACAGCCGGATTCTGACGAAGCTGATAATGATAATTCAGAAGATGTTGTGGATAACAGGATAATAATATGCATAGATCCAGGTCACGGAGGCAGTAATGAGGGAACTAAGGAAACATATGATGGTTCACTTATAAAAGAAAAAGATATAACTATGACTATAGCAAGGAAATTAAAGTATTATCTTGAACAGAATGATAATATAAGAGTAGTTATGACACGTAACTCAGATACAGCTGTAAGCCTTGCAGGGCGTATAGAATATGCAGCAGCTAATAATGCAGATTATGTAATATCAATGCATATTAACAGTAAAAGCACTGATGAGATTGATGCACATGGCTGCATGGTACTTATGAGCTGCAGCAGATATCAGCCTGCAAATGCAAGATTCACAAGTATATATGACAGGGAGAGAAGTCTTGCATATTCTATACTTGCAAAGCTTAATGGAATAGGTATACCGATAGCTAACGACAGCTGGAATGGTAATGAATATAAAGATGGCATACTTCAGAGAGTTAACACGATAAACGAATTATATCCGGATGGTTCCGTTGCTGATTACTATGGACTTATCAACGAGGGAACGAATGCTGGTATTCCAACTATTATAGTTGAACATGCATTTTTAAGTAATGTTAGTGATTATAGAAATTGTCTTAGTACAGATGCACAGCTTGATGCATTGGCAAGAGCAGATGCAGCTGGCATACTGGAAGTAGTTCTACAATAAATAACGTTTATCAAAGTTATAATAAATATCAATAAATATCGTTTGATAGAATGATGGTTTATCATATACAGGTATATCCCTTTTGTCAGGCAGTTAAATGTCTGGCAAAAGGGATTTTTTCTGCTATAATGCTTTTTTTGCATAATTAAATATTAATAATAGGTATTAGACATAGAATCCGGGATAAGATACATTATAGATGTCATAAGAACGAAAATATGACAATTATCGAAACAGACAGGCATTATAATGATGTTGTTGAGTTCTGGTTTACAATCAATATATGTAAATGTAAAAGGTTGTCAGGCACATGAAAGTTAATCTGAAAAAATAATAAGAAAAATTACTTAAAATGTGCAGAAAAGAGGGTTATTATGAAAAAATCAGGTGTATGTAAATGGATTGCCATAACAGTAGCAGCCGGGCTTATTATATCAGGATATAATTATAATAATATTGATAATGCTGATAATACCAATAATTGCAGTTTAGAAACAAGCATTACAAAAGAAGTATGTGGGGCTGGAATAAAAGATACCAGTATAACTGGAAAGGTAAATGAAACAGATGATGATAATAGAATTCTTATAATAACATGGAATGAGGAAGATCCGGTTGTAGATAAGCTTTCAGATGAATTAGATGCAGAGGTATATAAGCCATTGGAAAAGGATAATTATACAAGAACCTTTGAGGATATAGATATGTCTTTGTATTCAACATACTTTGTTAACCTGTGTGGTGATAGCAAAAACAGTATAAGGATACTAAGGCAGCTAGCTGACGAATACTATCTTGATGGGAAAACAATAATACCAGTATACGATTCAGATACCTCATGTCTTGAGGAAATCAACGAACTTGAAGACCTGACAGAAGGCTCAGTATGGCTGACTGGTGGAGTACTTGGCACCGACGCCTCACAAGCCGAAGTCCAGAGCTGGTTAAAAGGCCTTGGAATATTCCTTATAAGCGAAACCGAATGCACACACTGGTGCCAATAAAACCCTCTTCCAATCCCTAATCAAATATGTTATTCTAATATCTGATAGGGCGAAAGCCCGACAGTCCAGGAAAGGAACTTTCCTGGATATGCACGGCGGAAAAAGCGGGCAGTTATAAGAACAAAGGAAGTAAAGAAGGATAAAAGGTAATGTCAGATAAATCAACAGAAATAATAAATAACGGATATTATACAGGTGAACGTCCATTATTCAATAAAAGTAATCTTGAAATAAATAATACAATATTTGGTGAAGGTGAGTCACCTTTGAAAGAATCGGACAATATTGAGTTAAAAAACAGCAGCTTCCAGTGGAAATACCCTTTATGGTATTCAAAGGATATAGTTGCAGATAACTGTACATGGGCTGAAATGGCGAGGGCAGGTGTGTGGTATACAGACAATCTTCTTGTCAGAGATACACTTATAGAAGCACCTAAGAATTTCCGAAGGTGTAAGAACATTACTTTATCTAAAGTATTTATGCCTAATGCAGCTGAAACATTGTGGAACTGCGATGGTGTTACTATGGAAAAGGTAAGTGCAAAAGGTGATTACTTTGTTATGAACAGTAAGAATATGAAAATAATAGATTTTCAGCTTGCTGGTAATTATCCGTTTGATGGCTCGGAGAATGTAGAGATACATAACGCCAAAATGTTATCAAAGGACGCATTCTGGAACACTAACAATGTAACAGTATACGATTCATATATATCAGGAGAGTACCTTGGCTGGAATTCAAAGAATCTTACACTTATAAACTGTACAATAGAAAGTCTTCAGGGAATGTGTTATATAGATAACCTTGTTATGAAAAATTGTACACTCATAAACACAACGCTTGCATTCGAATACTCTAATGTTAATGTGGAAGTAAAAGGAAAAATAGATAGTGTATTTAACCCATCATCAGGTGTTATAAAGGCAGATGAGATAGGTGAGCTTGTTATGGATAAGGACAAGATTAATCCTGAAAAAACTAATATAATATGTCCTGTTATTCATACAGGGGATGAGCATTAAGTTATGCATTAGATTTATTGATAAATAAAAACAGAGCTTTAATAATATGATAAATAAAATAGTAGTTAAGATAATAAATAGGATAATGAATTAAGAAGAGATGAGAAAAATTAAGAAGAGCTAAAGAAAATCAAGAAAATTAAGACGAATTAAAAAACCGGTAATATTGATATATTCAAAATACATGAATATATTAATATTCCGGTTTTTAATGTTTAATAT
>JBNMGS010000285.1:0-3383 GCA_050872365.1 Lachnospira sp. | reverse complement strand
TTCTTTCTTAGCTGATGCCAGCTATAACATATGCAGTCAGCTCTTTCAAGTATTCCCATTTAATCACATTTTAAAATGTAAATTTATTCTATAGCCTGCCACTTATTTCAACACTCTGAAATTATTAAATATTTTTCTGCAGTTCATGAAACTCAAAATCAGATAATTACACTATTATTTGTGTTATATAGCTCATTATACTCTATATGTACATTATTTTTATCAGTCACAAGCATTTTCTCAATAAACACTTTAACCTTGTCACCCTTTTTTATAAGCTTTTGCGAAACCTGTCTGTACGCCTTTAAAGTAATATTATTAACAACAATCTCCGCCTCCGCAATATTACCCTTAAACACTACATTTTTGACAACGCCATGTTCAACAGATGCTTCTGGCTGTATCACATCACTGTCACTATATACGTTAACATATTCTGGTCTTACATATGCTCCATCACCTGCTGTTATATTATTAAAGCACTTAAATAATCTGCAGATATCTATGCCATTAAGCTTTACATTTTCTCCAAAAAATCCTGCTGCAAATGCTGTTGTAGGATTATCATATAACTCTCTTGGTGTTCCTATCTGCTCTATTTTTCCATTGTTAGTAAGAATAATTGTGTCTGCAAGCTCTATTGCTTCTTCCTGATCATGCGTAACAAATATACTTGTTATACCAACTTCATCAATAAGATTCCTTAACCAGCTTCTTAATTCTTTTCTTACCTTTGCATCTATTGCTGCAAATGGCTCGTCAAGCAGAAGAAGCTGTGGCTGTGTTGCTATTGCCCTTGCAAAAGCAACTCTCTGTCTCTGTCCACCCGACAACTGCGTCGGATATCTCTTTTCCATTCCTTTAAGTCCAACAAGTTCTATCAGCTTGTAAACCTTATCCTTAATAAACGCTTTATCCTTTTTTTGTATCTTTAAGCCAAAAGCAATATTGTCATATACCGTCTTATATCTGAAAAGTGCATAATTCTGAAACACCATTCCTATTCCTCTATCCTTTGGCTTTACATTATTCACCTGTTTTCCATCTATATATATTTCTCCAGAATCTGAATTTTCAAGTCCTGAGATTATTTTTAATATAGTAGTTTTACCACTTCCACTAGGTCCAAGTAGTGCAACAAGATTTCCTTTTTCTATCTCAAAGCTTATATTATCTGATGCCTTGAAATTCTTATATTTCTTATTTATATTATTCAATCTGACATAAGCATTTTTATTTATAGTATCCATATTTCTCTCCTGCCTGACACCTGATATCTGCTGTCATTTTCTATTTAACAAATAATCCTGAATTGACTAAATACATCTTACATCGGGTATTCACTATCTTTTTTTCCATAATACTCAACCACATTTCTTATAATAAGAATAATAACTGCCATAACAACAAGTATTGCTGACATTGCAAATGCACCTGTGAAATCAAATGCCTGATATGTAACTTCTATGTGTAATGGCATTGTGTTTGTCTTACCTCTTAAATGTCCCGAAATAACTGAAACTGCTCCGAATTCTCCCATTGCTCTTGCACTACATAATACTATTCCATATAACATTGCCCACTTAACATGCGGGAGTGTAATCTCCCTTAGTATTCTAAAGAATCCTGCACCCATAAGTGCTGCTGCTTCCTCCTCATCACTGCCTGTACTTGTAAGAACTGGTATTATCTCTCTTGATATGAATGGAAATGTAACAAATATTGTCGCAAGTATGATTCCCGGAACTGCAAATATAATCTTTATATCAAGCATTTTCAGATACGGATAAATAATACTGTTTCTGCCAAATGTAAGCACAAATATAAGTCCTGCAATAATTGGTGATATCGTAAGAGGAAGGTCTATTAAAGCTGATAATAGTTTCTTTCCCTTAAAACTGTATTTCGTCAGTGTCCATGCTGCAGCTATTCCAAATATTGTATTAACAACAACTGTAATCAATGTAACCTCTACTGTCAGCAATATCGACTTTACTGCATATTTATCTGTTACCGCCTTTATAAACGCTGCTGTACCTTCCCTGAATGCTGTTGTAACAACATATATAAGTGGAAGCACCAGCATTATTAATAAAAATAATGAGCATAACGTAATAAGAGACCATTTTACTACTCTATCTGCTTTATCTTCTTTATCCATATATTTTGTCTCCTTATCTTTCATTTTCATTCTTTATTTTTGGCTTTTTTACCCATTTTTCTTAATACAGTTTTCACTATTTTTATGATGAAACTATTACTATCATTTATATATAAAGTCTTATTTATGCCTTTAGAACATTTTGACCCTACATTACTTTATACCACTTATTATTTTGGAAGCCCTGCTCTGTATTACTGCATTTATTAAAAGTATTATTAATGCCGTAGCAAGCATAACTAGTGCAATAGCTGTGGCACTTGCATAATCATATTCCTGAAGCTTTGACATAATAAGAAGCGGGGTTATTTCTGTTTCATATGGTGTATTGCCTGCTATAAACACTACGCTTCCATATTCTCCAAGACTCCTTGCAAATGCCATTGTAAATCCAGCTATTAATGCCGGCGTTATCTCTGGCAATATGACTTTCATAAATATCTGACGGTTAGATGCACCTAATAACTGCGCTGCCTGCTCGTATTCTTTATCCAGTTTTTCCAAAACAGGCTGGACACTTCTTACAACGAATGGTATTCCGATAAATACTAATGCAACCGTAATTCCGATTCTTGTATAAGCTATCTTTATTCCTATATTATCAAAGATTTTTCCTACCCATCCATCACTTACAGTAAGATGGGTAAGCGCAATTCCAGCCACAGCTGTTGGAAGTGCAAATGGAAGTTCTATCATCCCATCCATAAGTCTTTTGAATGGAAAGTCATATCTTACAAGCACCCAGGCAAGTATAAGTCCCATCACAAGGTTAATCAGTGATGCAATCAGCGCTGTTATAAAGCTGACTTTATAGCTTGCCACTACTCTTGGCATTGTAATCGTCCTGATAAAATCAGAAAAACTCATATGTGCCGAATATACTACAAGTGAGCATAACGGAATTATTACAACTATTCCCAATATTGCTATCATTACTCCAAAAGATAATCCAAACCCCGGAATCACGCTTTTTCTTTTCATACCCTAGTTCCTCTTTTCATATATCGAATCAAATACTCCGCCATCTTTAAAATGCTTGTCTGCGGCTGCACTCCATCCTCCAAAATGCTTAATATCTGTAAGCTTAAGATTAGTTACTATCCATTTTCCATCTGCTGGAAGTTCTTTTATCACATTTGAACTGCCATTGTATACATATTCTGAAAGTATCTTTTCATCGGATGGACGGTAGAACCACTTTGCTTCTAATCTCTGTGCTTCA
>JBNMGS010000284.1:0-3386 GCA_050872365.1 Lachnospira sp. | reverse complement strand
TATATGTTATGTTATGTCTATAAATCATCTGAATCTTTCAGATGGTGCACTCACAGACTCGATTAAAGATGATCTTGACAGAGTAGTTAAGACAGTTGAGCAGGTTAAAGATTCAAGTAATATGATCGTAGATGGTATAACAGTTGTACGTGAGCTTGAAGAAGAGAACAAGCAGGGTGCCAACTTTGTTGTAACAAGTATGAACGAATTATCACATAACAATGATATTCTTCGTGACAGGACTAATTCATCTACAGAGATGACAACTAAGATTAATAATCAGGTTGAGAATGTGGCATCACTTATTAATGATGTAGTTAAGCTTGTAAGCGAATCAGTTGAACATACAGATATGAGTTCAAAGGAGCTTTCTGATGTTGTTGAAAGCACTAACACCATGGCAAGATTATCTGGCGATGTAGATGACATCTTAAGAGAATTCCAGCAGGAGTTTGAGAAGGTTAAGACAGAAACAGGTACTGTTGAAGAGATTAATTCACAGACTAATCTTCTTGCACTTAACGCATCTATAGAGGCAGCGAGAGCCGGTGATGCAGGAAAAGGCTTCGCAGTTGTAGCTGATGAGATAAGGAATCTTAGTGATGAGACACAGGAATCATCAGACAGAATTATGGCAGCACTTAATCACCTTGGTAATACATCAAGCAGAATGCTTGAATCAGTAACAAGTATATTATCACTTATTCAGGATACACAGGGTAAGATTGTAAAAGTTAATGAGAGTGTATCTGGTATAGCGGTAGATTCTAACCAGATAGGACAGCATATCGGAGTTGTAGATTCTGCTATGCAGGAGGTTGAAAGCTCTAACCATAACATGGTTGATAACATGAGGCAGATAGAGAGTGTTATGCAGGTTATCAATGACTGTATAGCCAACGCTGATGAGAGTACGAGAATCATGTTAAGCAAGTATGAAGAATCAGCACGTAATGTTAACAAGATAGAGAGTGTTGTAGGTGCCATGATGGAGAAGCTTGGTGTAGGTGGATTCATGGGAATCCAGGATATCAAGCAGGGTATGAGATGTACTGTAAGACAGCTCATAGCTGGTAAACCATCAGATAAAGATTATAGTGGTGAGATAATTGAACAGAAAGATGGAGCATTATTTGTAAGATTCGACAAAGATGATGTTGATGTTGATAATACTTCTTTAAGATTCGAGATAGAGATTATAGCTGGTAATGTGCTTTATCGTTGGACAAATGTATCAGCTAAGAAAGCAACAGAGTATAAGGAAGATATATGCAGACTTGAAGTGTCTTCGCTTCCAAGCATTGTAAACAGAAGAAAGTATACAAGGATGCCAATACATAACAAATGTACAATAGTATTTGCAGATGATGCAGAGAATACATTTACTGGTGAGATGGTCAATATAAGTGCTAACGGATTTGCATTTATGACTAAGGCAACAGAATTTGCAGAATGTAATGGAAAGAATATGATTGTAAGTGTTCCTGATTTCCCAATAGAGCAGGGAAAGCTGCTTGAAGGTGTGGCAATAAGAAGTACGGACAGTGATGGCAATTATATAGTTGGCTGCCGTATGCCAGAGGATAGCATTGAGATAGGTAATTATGTTAACAGGAATTACACTGAGCAATAATGAATAAAGTATTTTTCATTACATATTGAACAATATTATATTTAATAATAATGTACAGAAGATATATAGATTATTAACACAGAATTAGGGGCAGAATATATTTTTTGCCCCTAATGTTATTTTATATACATTTATATCATAATCTTTTGTTTTATGAAAATAATATGAATGTAAGCTAATGGTAACCTTAGACGTATATTATTATAATGTAGAAAGTAGATGGTTGGATGAAATCAGAAAAAAGCTATAACAGATATGTAAGATGTATAAGAATAATAGTAACTGCTGTAGTAATACTCACTGCAGTAAGTGTAATAGTTATGGCAGGTAAAAGCCGTATAGATGGATATAAAAACAGTGAACAGAAAACAGAATATAACGAAAGCGATATCATACCGGAAGATGATGAAGAGGCTTATGAACTGCCACCGCGTACTCTTGAACCTGTTGTTGTTCCGTATGATGGAGTATCAAGACCAATATCATGTTGGGGAGATTCCATGATGTTTGGTATTGGTGCTGGAGAAGCTTATGTATCTGGCAGCGAAGGTGTTCTTGATATATCTGGATGGACTACACCGGATACATTGGAATATTTTACAGGGATTAAGGTATATAATCTTGGAGTTTCAGGCGAGACATCTAATGAGATAGCACTCAGACAGGGTGGTATAAAGATGTACGTGGATAATACTTTCGAGGTAGGATATGATGACAGTGTAGAGGTAAGCATAGTTGATGAATATGGTAATCCTGTATATATGGCAGACTTCAGTGCTTACGGATATGTAGAACCACATGAACCAGATCTTGTATACATTAATGATGATTTGTTCAAGATAACAGGAACAGAGGAAAGCGGATTATATATATGCAGATACTCAGAGGAAGGCGCAGAATATGATGCATTTACAACCGTGTATGAAGGTACCGAGGTTATCACGAAAGCATCATATGAAAGAAAGGGAGATATTCTTATTCTTGAGATAGGCAGTAATGGTGGATGGGATAATTACAGACAGCTTATAAGCCAGTATGATGCAATGATACAGAATGCAGGCTGTGAATATTATATAATAGTAGGAGACACAGATGATCCAGGAAGTTCTATAGCTGACACAGCACAGAGCTTTCGTAATGATGACGGAACTTATATTGGTGTAGGCGATACAGCCTGGGAGGCAACTTTAAGAGAAGCCTATGGTGAACATTTTATTAATATGAGGACATATCTTATAGAAAATGGTCTTACAGATGTTGGTCTAAGGGCAACAAAAGCTGATTACAGAGGATTTAGAAGAGGAAGAATATCAAAACAGCTAAGATCCGACTGGACACATTTTAATTCTTATGGATATTATGCAAAGGGGGTAGCGATATATGCAAAGGGGGTTGAGCTTGGTTATTGGAAATAGCATAGTGACAATTGGATGAAACATAATGGATAGAAAAGAAAAATATAATGGAGAAAAGAATAGTGAATAATAAACAAAAAAAGAAAAATATAAAGATTAATTCAGAAAAAAACAATATGAGAGGATTAAAAAGTTTCGTACAAAAATGTACGGATATAATAAAAAATAATAGAAAGACTTTTATAATCACACTAGCAATAATTCTGGTTATAATAATAGCAGCTGTAACTACAGTTTCGGTATGTGTTATAAAAAGGAATACAACTAAGAAAAACATAGAAGAATTAGTTGTGATTGCAGACAATACAACTATAGAAGAAACACAGACAGAAACGCAG
>JBNMGS010000283.1:0-3389 GCA_050872365.1 Lachnospira sp. | reverse complement strand
GGAAAATAAAAATTAAAAATAATAATAACAGAAATAACAGAAATAATAAAAATAGCTTGTTGAAAAAATAAGAGCTATGTTGTATAATCACCGCGTGTGTGTAAAAATATTATTTGTTTAATAAAATTTTGCATAGAATTTTTTTAAAAGGGAGCTATCAATGGCTGGTAATAGTATTTATAAAAATAATAAGGAAACTAAAAATAAAGTTCCGCGCATTGTCGGACGGGTAGCAGCATGTGTAGGAACATTGCTGGCAGTAGTATTGCTTTTTTTAGTATCAGTAATACTAATACTTGAGTTTGGTCCATCAAAGACGGCAAGGAATCTGTTTGTTAATTCGGCTATGGAATCAAGCGCTGGAAAGTTTATGGCAACGTTGTTTATGTCAGATGATGAGATTGCAGCTATAAGAAGTCAGAATTCTGTGAAATCATCAGATGCAGTAACTGATTCAGGACTTATTAATATAAGTAACAATGATAATTCTTCTGCAAGTGATGATGATATAATAACAGTAGAAGAGATATCAGGAGCTACATATAAGGGATATATGGCAAAGATAAAGGATCCGTCAAGAGTCCAGATAGGAATAAGTGGAGAGTTTGGTTCTGACCATGAAGGAAAAACAGTAACAGAACAGGCCGAAAGCTATGGAGCTATTCTTGCAACTAATGGAGGAGGTTTCGAGGACCCTAATGGAACAGGTAACGGTGGTATACCAATAGGAATAGTAATACATGAGGGGCAGATTGTATGGGGAAGTGAAGCTAAGACATACGAGGTTATAGGTTTTGACTATGATAATAAGCTTGTTGTTGGAAGTATGACAGGAAAACAGGCTGTTGACAGAGGAGTACGTGATGCACTTTCATTTGGTCCTATACTTATAGTTAATGGAGAACCATCAGTTGTCAATGGTTCCGGAAGTGGACTTAATCCTAGAACTGCCATAGGTCAGTGTGCAGATGGAACGGTTATTCTTCTTGTTATTGATGGACGTTCAGCTGCAAGTCTGGGTGCTTCATATGCAGACCTTATTAATATATTACTGGAAAATGGAGCAGTTAATGCAGCAAATCTTGATGGAGGTTCATCGTCTATGATGTACTATAAAGGCAGGATTATTAACAATTGTTCATCACTTATAGGTGACAGAGGCATTCCAACATCAGTAATAGTTAAATGATTGAATAAGAATCGAGGATGATATGAAAACAAAATTCTGGAAAATATACGCAATAGTTACAGGGGTCGTAGTTGCCATAGGTGCTGTGGTTCTTATAGTACTATGGACATTTCTTGCATCATATGAAAAGTCACAGCCTGAGCATAAAGTAGAAGATGTTATTGTAAGTTTTAAAAATCTTGATGTGGATAATATAGTTAAATATTATGGTAACCGTTCACAATTTAAAGATACAGATGATAGATTTAATGATGCGGTTAAACAGCATATTCAAGGTATGGATTATACATATGATAAAAAGATGATACAGTATACAGCTGATAATCCAACATACAGCATTAAGGCTGATGGAAAGGAAATAGCAGTTGTAAAGCTGGCAAAATCTGATAAAAGAGGAGCCTATAATTCAACAATATGGAATATAGCTGACATCGATTTGGGATTTGTGACAGAGGAATACCGCAATATTATAGCACCAGAGGATTATACAATTACATATAATGGAACAACACTTACTAAGGATGATATTGTCGAGAAGAATATTAATAGTGACGATTTATCAAATGTTTCCCAATATGCCACAATACCATATATGGTTAAATATAAGGTTGATGCTTCATATGTCAATCCGGAGATTAAATGTGTAAGTAAGCTGAGTGGTAAGGAAGTAGATCCATCGATAGGTTCGGATGGTACATATACTTATGATTATGAGTTGGATGAGTCACTAATAGCTGACAAACAGGATGATATAAGGACATTTATAGAAAATTATACCAAATATATGTATACAGAAACTAAATTTGATTCAATATCAGGAAGTGTTATAAAAAATTCAAAGGCATATGATTTTCTTAAGTATATAACATATACAAGTATCTGGTATGCGGACCATAGTTCACTTACTATAGGTGATATTGAACTTGCCAATGTTAAGAAATATTCAGATGATTGTTATTCGGTAGAAGCTGATTATACATATAGTGTAGTTATGGCAGATAACAACTATACATATAATACAAAGGTTATACTTTATTATGTTAAATCAGGTGGCAGCTGGAAGATAGCCGATTTACAGACTAAATGATAAGTAATGATAAATATACAAATAAAACAGAGATTAGAGCCATGGTGTAATACGATAAATGTATTACATAAAACTAAGGCTTTAATCTCTGTTTTTTATTATGTAGATTATTGCATTAATCTGCAATTCCTGATAATTAATACAATGATAAAACATCTAAAGTGAAAATCTTTCAAGTAATCAGAAAATAATATTTATTCTTTTGAAAAGAAAGCAACAGTTATACCACCAGGACCGATATGTGTTCCGATTGTGGCACCTACCTGTACAACATCTGGAACTGGGATTTTACATTCCCACAATGTGCTGCTGTCTTTAATGTATTTATCAATAAGAACTGTGGAACATCCGGTATATCCAAGAAGAACAGGGAGAGTATAATCTATTCCACCATAAGCATTAATCTGCTGCATAAGAAAATTATTGCCCTGTTTTGAGCCACGTGCTTTGCCAAGGAAAGACACCTCACCATCAGCTATTGCAATAACAGGCTTAATGTTAAGTACATTGCCAAGAAATGCAGCGCCACCAGATATACGTCCGCCTTTTTTAAGATATTCAAGAGTATCAAGAAGGGCTACAAGCCTTATGCGTTTTTTGATAATATTAAGCTCTTTAACTATTTCTGTTACGTCACAACCTTTATCTATACATGAAAGTGCATAATCAACAAGAATCTGTTCACCTACTGTAACATTTTCACTGTCTACTACATATACTTTATCCTCATATTCTTTGGCAGCGATACATGCACTCTGATAAGTTCCTGAAAGTTTAGAAGACATAGTTATAACTATTATCTTGCCGGCATGTTCAAGAATATTTTCATAAGCCTGTTCGAAGGCATATGGGCTTATCTGGCTTGTTTTAGGAAGTGTAGAGCTTTCAATCAGCTTCATATAAAAATCGTTTGGTGTGAGTGTAACACCATCATCATATTGTTGTTTATCAAACAATATTGTCATTGGAAGAACTGTTATATTTTTATTATTGTTGTGTGATATGTCAGATGCGGAATCTGTTATTATAGCTATATTATTCATTTTGTTTTATTATCTCCCTTGTTTATTTTGATAATTCAATAATTCAATACTTGAGTAGTTGGTTATAATC
>JBNMGS010000282.1:0-3426 GCA_050872365.1 Lachnospira sp. | reverse complement strand
TTATTCCTCCATTCCTGCCCTTTTATATTATTATCAGGCTTATATCTATCTTTTTTACATATATTTATTAATTTTATGTTGGGGTCACCCCAAAATTATGATATTTATGAATTGTTCCGTGCTCTTTTGTCCAGCTTTTATAGCCACTTACTTTTCTTTTACAGTTGTATCTATCTGTGGCATGTTAGCAAGCGATTCAACTATCTTTTCATTGATATTGCTCTTTGAGAATGTAACACACTGTAATATTGAATTCTTGATTTCTTTAGCCTTAGAACTTCCATGTGTTTTAACAACAAGTCTGTTAAGTCCAATAAGAGGTGCACCACCATATTCGGATGCATCCATAGTCTTTAATGTATCTTTAAGCGCTCCTTTTACAAGCAATGCTCCTATCTTTGACTTAAGTGACGAATAAAAAGCTCCTTTTATCTTAGATATAAGAGTTCCTGCAAGTCCCTCATACAGCTTGAGTATTACATTACCAACAAATGCATCACAGACAATAACATCTGCACCACTCCGTGGAATCTCCCTTGCCTCTATACTACCAATAAAATTAATATCATCACATGCTTTAAGTAAAGGGTATGTTTCTTTTACAAGCTGATTACCTTTTTCTTCCTCAAGTCCGACATTAACTATGGCAACTCTTGGATTCTTTACTCCTACGCAGTTCTCCATATATATAGAACCCATCTTAGCCCATTGTACAAGAAAATCTGGTCTTGCATCAACGTTAGCACCGCTATCTACAATAAGCACGCAACTCTTGTCTGTTGGAACAATAGCTCCTATAGGAGGTCTTTCAACACCTGGAAGTCGTCCAACGATAACCTGTCCTCCTACAAGTATAGCTCCCGAACTTCCAGCTGAAACGAAAGCATCTGCTTCTTTATTCTTAACCATGTTAAGAGCTTTAACTATAGATGAATCTTTCTTTCTACGTATCGCCATAACTGGAGGCTCCCCAGTCTCAATAACTTCAGTGGCATTAACAACTTCTATCTGTTTCTCATTGTAAGTATACTTTGCAAGCTCAGCTTTAATAGCATCTTCCTGACCTACAAGATATACAAAACATTCATTGCTTATGTTAACAGCATCTACAGCACCTTTAACAATCTCACCAGGTGCATTGTCACCACCCATAGCATCAAGTGCAACTTTTATCATATATCTGTCCATTCCTTATATTCTTTTATAACTATCATTATATAATAAGTGCGAAAGTTCAAAATACATATTTACTCTATATATTTGCTTTATATATATACATTAAAATTGTTCAAAAAAAAGATTCTGTTTAGAATATAACATAATTAATGTACTCTTTTACACTTATATCATAATGTATGTAAACACTTAATAAATATACTACGAAAACATGTTTTAATCAAGGGATTTGTTATATATATTGTGATATTGTGATACATTGTTAACATTTACAAAAATGTAAGTAATGCCATAAAATAAAAAGAAAAAACCGGACCTGTTCATTATGAACAAGCCCAGTAATAAATGACTTTAATTAGTCAACAGAAACTATTTCCTTCTTGTTGTACGAGCCACAAGCTTTGCACACTCTATGAGGCATCATTAAAGCGCCACACTTGCTGCACTTTACGAGATTAGGAGCGCTCATCTTCCAATTAGCTCTTCTCTTATCTCTTCTAGCCTTTGAAGATTTATTCTTAGGACAAATTGACATTCGGTTACACCTCCTTAAAATTCTTTAAAATATCTTTGAAAACAGACATTCTTGGATCCAGGATATCCCTGTCACAACCGCATTCTCCTTTGTTCAGATTCGCACCGCAAATCAGACAAATTCCTTTGCAGTCCTCCTTACATAAGGTTTTTCCCGGCATGGATATCAGTATTTCGCCGAAAACTAACTTGTCCACGTCGAGGTCGTATCCATCAATATAGTCTTTTTCTTCTTTTGCTTCTTCCTCGGATGCATTATCATTAAAGTCAACAACCTCATCAACAGTATAGTTGACTCGTGTATCAACTGGTTCTAAGCATCTGTCACAAGGAATACTAAGGGTAACATAAGAATTCGCCTTAATAGAAAGCTTATTCTTACCTAGCTTTTTAATACTGACATCAACAGCAGGCTTATCAATTATATCATAATCAGACGAACCTGTATTAAATGTATTCATTTCAATATCTGCTTTATAACTCTTCTCATCCTGTGAACCGGATAAAAGCTCTCTTAAATCAATTAGCATAATTGTCTCCAATTCATACTATATATAGTAGCAAAGCATAACGCTTACCACACTTTGTCTATTATACGCACCAAATATTAGTTTGTCAACAACTAATTTAATATATTTGATACCAAGGTCAAAAGTTCTGAACCCACATGAGCTCGCTCATAAATGGGTGAATGACCTTGTGACCTCAACATCATATATTTAATGTTATATTCAATTATCGTATATTGGTTAATTAATTATTTAACAAGTGCTAATGTTTCTCTTGCAATAGCAAGCTCTTCATTAGTAGGAATTACGCAAAGCTTAACCTTTGAATCTGGTGTAGATATAATACCTTCAACACCGCAAGCCTTCTCTGAAGCTGCTTCATCAAGCTTAACTCCGAGGAATCCAAGATACTGGCATACCATTGGTCTTAACCATGCTGCGTTTTCACCAACACCAGCTGTAAATGTGATGGCATCAACGCCATTCATAGCTGCTGTGTAAGAACCGATGTACTTAGCTACTCTGTAAGCATAAGCTTCAAGTGTAACCTTAGCGATTTCGTTACCTTCGTTAGCTGCTGCATTAAGATCTCTGAAGTCAGAAGAAATACCACCTGACATACCAAGAACACCTGACTTCTTGTTAAGAATGTTAAGCATTTCACTTACTGTAAGGTTTTCATGGTTGCAAAGGTATTCAATGATAGCTGGATCAAGATCACCTGAACGAGTACCCATGATAAGACCTTCAAGTGGAGTAAGACCCATAGATGTATCTACACACTTACCACCGATAGAAGCTGAGATTGAAGCACCATTTCCAAGGTGGCATACAATAACCTTAGCTGTCTTAGGATCAAGGTTAGCAAACTTGATTGTTTCCTTTGATACGAAGCTGTGGCTTGTTCCGTGGAAACCATATCTTCTTACGCCATACTTTTCATAGTATTCACGAGGAATAGCGTAAAGATAAGCCTTTGGCTCCATTGTTCCACCAAATGCTGTATCCCATACTGCTACGTTTGGCTTACCAGGCATTGCAGCTTCAACAGCTTCAATACCGATAAGGTTAGCTGGGTTGTGAAGAGGTCCTAAGTCGAAGCACTCTCTTACTACCTTCTTAACATCTTCTGTTACAAGACAAGACTCAATATACTTCTCACCTGCGTGAAGTACTCTGTGACCTACAGCAGCGATTTCATCTGTAG
>JBNMGS010000281.1:0-3459 GCA_050872365.1 Lachnospira sp. | reverse complement strand
TCCGCCAAATGGATGGGACAGTGTCCTGCATGCAAGGCATGGAATACATTTGTTGAAGAGCCAGCTGCCCCAAGATCGCAGACTAAAGGGATAACAGTTGTAAGAAAAGATATAAGAGCAGATAATAGCCGTCCTGTGAGTCTAAAAGAGATTAATTCAGAGGAAAAGGAAAGAACACTTACAGGAATTGGAGAGCTTGACAGGGTCTTAGGTGGAGGAATCGTTCAGGGTTCACTGGTGCTTGTAGGAGGTGATCCTGGTATAGGTAAATCAACACTGCTTTTACAGATGTGTTATTATTTGTCTGATGCAGGTAAGAACGTGTTATATATATCAGGAGAAGAGTCTTTAAGGCAGATAAAGCTTAGGGCTGAAAGAATAGGGGAGTGCAATGATAACCTGAAAATATTATGTGAGACAAATCTTGATATTATAGAACAGATACTTAAGAATGATATGCCAGAGGTGGTTATAATTGATTCTATACAGACTATGTACAGAGAAGAAATATCAGCAGCACCAGGAAGTGTGTCGCAGGTAAGAGAAAGTACATCCATACTTATGCAGCTTGCAAAAGGACTTAATATATCGATATTTATTGTAGGACACGTGACAAAAGAAGGTGTGGTTGCAGGACCACGTGTTCTTGAACATATGGTTGATACAGTGCTTTACTTTGAAGGAGACAGATATGCTTCTTACAGAATATTAAGAAGTGTCAAGAACAGGTTTGGTTCTACAAACGAGATAGGTGTGTTTGAAATGTTGCAGGATGGTCTTAAAGAAGTGGAAAATCCATCTGAATATATGTTAAATGGCAGACCAGAAGGTGCTTCAGGTTCTGTGGTAGTATGTCTCATAGAGGGAACAAGACCGCTTATGGTTGAAGTTCAGGCACTTGTTTGCGATTCTAATTTTGGTATGCCAAGAAGAACAGCAGCTGGAACGGATTACAACAGGGTTAATCTGTTGATGGCAGTTCTTGAAAAGCGGGCAGGTATGAGAATGTCGTCAAGTGATGCTTATCTTAATGTTGCAGGTGGAATAAAAGTATCAGAACCAGCCCTTGATCTTGGAATAGTGATAGCCCTTGTCAGCAGCTTTAAGAACAGGGAGGTTGACAGTAAAACCGTAATATTTGGTGAGGTTGGACTTTCTGGAGAGGTAAGAGCGGTGACACAGGCACAGCAAAGGGTAAATGAGGCTGTTAAGCTGGGATTTACAACATGTATATTGCCATACGTGTGCTTGAAAAATATTAAAAGAAATGATAAAATCAATCTTATTGGTATACATAATGTCAATGAAGCAATTGACCTCATATAAGTATGTCTGAAAAGGAATATGTTTTATATATGATATCGTATAGGAATATCAGTATGGATTTTTATGCTAAAGATATTTAAATATATATTTGGAGGAATACAATGGATAATAATGAGTTAGTCAGTAATCTGTCAGGGATACTTGATGGATTGGATTCGTCACAGGAACAGCTTGAAAAGGATGCATTTGATGTTATTAATTCATCGGATACATCTCTTAATCTCGTAAAGGAGAGCATATCAAGCGTTGAAGAGATACTTAAGATGATAGCTGAACTTAATGAGATAGCGGAGGAATCAGCAGCAAGAATAAAGGAGCTCGAGAAGCTTTCTAAGGATATTGAGCAGTTTGCAGGAGTTATATCGTCTATATCAAGCAGAACTAATATACTTTCACTTAATGCATCTATTGAAGCTGCCAGAGCAGGAGAACACGGAAGAGGGTTTGCGGTTGTAGCCAGTGAAGTACGAAATCTTGCAGCACAGTCAGCTAAATCATCTAAAGAAATCACAGATACTATTAACATGGTACAGCAGTCAGTTGGAAAAACTGTTGATTCAATGAAAAACATCTATGAGAATTCTAATCAGCAGAAGGAAAAAGCTGATGAGATAGGAAATGTTCTTAACAAAGTTGTGGATGCCGCATATACTGCTAATGAAGTTGCAAGAAATATTGAAAATGAAATAGCATATCAGAGAGAAATCACAGATAAAGCAAAGAACGCACTGAAGTAGTATTAATTTTTATGGATTGCCGGGCTTTCGCCATATCATAATATATGAGGGGGATTAATATATGTATCAGTGTCCGAATTGTGGTGGACGATTGGTCTTTGATATATTATCACAACAGTTAAAGTGCGACCACTGTAGTACACAATATGATCCATATGCTATAAGCAAGGAAAAGGATGCCGAAGAAAACGATGAATACGATGTAACAGTGTTTAAATGTCCACAGTGTGGTGGCGAGATATTAAGCACTGATAGTACAGCAGCGAATTTCTGCAGTTTCTGCGGCGCCTCGACGATTCTTACAAGCAGGGTGTCAAAAAATCTAAAGCCGGGATATATAATTCCATTTTCTAAAACCAAGGAAGACTGCAAGCAGGCATATAAGAAAATGATGCATCATGCATTGTTCGCTCCTAAAGAGCTAAAAAATGAAAAATATATAGATGGATTCAGAGGTATATATATGCCATACTGGACATATTATATTTCACAGCAGGGTCCTGTATGCCTTAAGGGGTCTAAAAGTCATAGAAGAGGTGATTATATATATACGGATCACTATGATATTACAGGTGATGTGAATTGTCATTATAAGGGGTTATCATATGATGCATCATCTTCATTTGATGATAGTCTGAGTGATGCAATAGCTCCATATGATGTTAAAAACATGAAGGCGTTTACACCATCTTTTTTAAGTGGATTTTATGCAGATACAGCAGATGTTGCTTCTGATGTATACAAAATGAAGGCCAGTGATATTGCGGTTGATGAAACCTATAGGTATATTAAAAAAACTTCGCATTCAGGCTTGGTAAGATTTGATAACTATCAGGGGAATCTGGAAAGAAGACTAGGAACAAAGGTTGTATCACAAGAACGGGCAATGTTTCCAGTGTGGTTTTTATCTTATCGTAATAAAGACCGGGTTGCGTATGCAACAGTAAATGGACAGACGGGGAAAGTTACAGCTGATCTTCCTGTTTCATTTTTTAAATATTTTGTTGGATCAGGTATACTTGCAATACCTATATTCATATTTCTTAATAGTTCTTTTACTTTAAGACCAAAGATTACGCTTACAATAGCTTCAATTATAGCGTTGTTAGCGATAATATTGTATGTTATTGAACTAAACACTATCGCGAACAATTGGTGTCAGCACAAAGGAAAACATAGATTACCGTTTTAGATAACCTGTCCTTTCCTTTGTGTTGCATACCAATTTTTGCGTGTTGGACTTTGTCGCGTCCGGGTGTCCAATACGTTTCTATGGAATTTCAATCAAATTTTTCTTTATTTAAAAATCATTATAACACACTAATTATGTATAGTTTAAATACCTGTAGTTTATTCACTGCTTATTTTATCGTACAACAATAAAGCCTCTTAAAAG
>JBNMGS010000280.1:0-3459 GCA_050872365.1 Lachnospira sp. | reverse complement strand
GATATGGGACACGGATGTCCCATATCGAACGGTAGCGGCAGTTACCACTATTTATGTGAAAAGTCTTAGAAATATCCAAGTGAAGCTTCTGGCATCGCCTATGTATGCACACTTGCTTTTCTCATATATGATGTCGTCCGTTTGCCAACCGAATGTGTGTTAAACAACAATATTTTATAAAAGCTCCTTAAGCAGCTTATTAACCATTCCCGGATTAGCCTTACCATGCATAGCCTTCATAGTCTGACCTACAAGGAAACCAATAGCTTTTTCCTTACCTGCCCTGTAATCTGCAACAGATTGTGGATTATCAGCTATAACCTTCTCAACAGTTGCCTTAAGTGCACCTTCATCATTAACCTGCTTAAGTCCATGTTCTTCAATATACTTATCCGGGTCAATATCCTCATCAAATATTTTCTCGAATATTTCCTTGGCAACATTACTGTTGATAGAACCTTCATCTGCAAGCTCAATAATTCTTGCAAGACTCTTAGGAGAGAATGTGATATCCTCTGGGTCCATATTCTTCTCCTTTAAGATACGCATAGTTTCTGTAATAAGCCAGTTAGATACTTTCTTAGGCTTGTTGCAGATAGAAGTTGTTTCTTCAAATATATCAGCAAGCTTCTTAGAATCAGTGATCATGTTGATGTCATAATCAGGAATTCCGAATTCTTCCTTATAACGAAGCATTTTCTCATCCTTGAACTCTGGCTGTGCTTCCCTTATAGTATCAAGCCACTCTTCGCTGATGTGGATTGGTACAAGGTCTGGGTCTGGGAAATATCTGTAATCCTGTGCATCCTCTTTAGAACGCATAGCATATGAATATTCCTTATCATCATTCCATCTTCTTGTTTCCTGCACAACTTTTCCACCAGCTTCGATTATATCTATCTGTCTTGCTGTTTCAGCCTCAATTGCTCTCTGGATAGCTGAAAATGAGTTAAGATTTTTAGTTTCTGTTCTTGTACCAAACTCTGTGCTGCCTTTTTCCCTTACTGAAAGGTTAACATCAGCTCTCATATAACCTTCCTGTAACTTGCAGTCAGATGCTCCAAGATACTGTATAGTATTTCTTAACTTAGTAAGATAAGCAATAACTTCTTCTGCACTTCTCATATCCGGCTCAGATACAATCTCTATAAGAGGTACACCTGAACGGTTATAATCAACATAAGATACATCTTCCCATTCATCGTGTATAAGCTTACCTGCATCCTCTTCCATATGAATCTCATGGATTCTTATAGACTTCTCTGTACCGTCTTCAAGCTTGACATCCACATGTCCATCACGGCATATAGGAAGATAAAGCTGTGATATCTGATAATTCTGTGGATTATCAGGGTAGAAATAATTCTTTCTATCAAACTTACAGTCTCTCGTTATAGAACAGTTAGTTGCAAGGCCAACTGCCATAGCGTACTCTACTACCTTCTTGTTAAGAACTGGAAGAGAGCCCGGCATACCTGTACAAACAGGGCATGTATGTGTATTAGGTGCTCCACCAAATGCTGTTGAGCAGCCACAGAATATCTTAGTCTTAGTTGCAAGCTCAACATGAACTTCAAGACCAATAACTACTTCATAATCTTTCATTGCCTGACCTCCTCCTTATTCAAATCTTCCGCGTGCCTGCTCATATGAATATGCAGCACGGATTATATTATTTTCCTTAAAACAGTCACCTATAAGCTGTACGCCTATTGGAAGTCCCTTAGAGTCCTTTCCACAAGGAACACTTATTCCCGGAAGTCCTGCAAGGTTTACAGATATTGTGTATATATCGCCAAGATACATCTTGATAGGGTCTGCTAAAGATGAGCCAATCTTAGGTGCTGTTGTTGGTGCGACAGGTCCAAGAATAACATCATACTTTGCAAATGCTTCATCAAATGCTTTCTTTATAAGAGCCTTTACTCTTAATGCCTTTAAGTAGTAAGCATCATAATAACCAGAGCTGAGTACGAAAGAACCAAGCATGATTCTTCTCTTGACTTCTGGTCCAAAACCTTCTGAACGTGTCTTCTTATACATATTGTGAAGACCTTCATACTCATTTGTTCTATAACCATACTTAACGCCATCAAATCTCTCAAGATTAGAGCTTGCCTCAGCAGCAGCTATTGTATAATAAGTAGGTATAGCATACTCAACAAGGCTTAAATCGAATTCTTCGACTATAGCACCTTTTTTCTCAAGCACCTTAGCTGCTGACATAACAGCTTCCTTTACCTCTGGGTCAAGTCCATCCCCAAAGTAATCCCTTGGAATACCTATCTTAAGGCCCTTAACATCGTCTACTAAAGCTTTAGTAAATTCTGTATCTTCTCTCTTTACTGATGTAGAGTCCTTATCATCCTTTGCAGCTATTACTTCCATAATGGTAGCACAGTCAGTTACATCCTTACACAATGGTCCTATCTGGTCAAGTGATGAACCATAAGCTATAAGTCCATATCTTGAAACAGTACCATAAGTAGGCTTCATACCTACCACACCACAGTAAGATGCTGGCTGTCTTATAGAACCACCTGTATCTGAACCAAGCGCAGCAAAACATTCATTTGCAGCAACTGCCGCAGCTGAACCACCTGATGAACCACCTGGAACATGTTCTGTGTTTCTTGGGTTCTTAGTTACCCCAAAAGCACTTGTCTCTGTTGTTGAACCCATCGCGAATTCATCCATATTAGTTTTACCGATAATAACTGCACCAGCCTCCTGAAGTCTTATAACTGCTTCAGATGAGAATGTTGGAACAAAGTTACCAAGTATCTTAGAAGAACATGTAGTAAGCATGCCTTCTGTACACATATTATCTTTAATAGCAAAAGGTACACCAGCTAAAGGTCCTGTAAGCTTTCCTGCCTTGATATCATCATCAGCCTTAGCTGCTGCCTGTAATGCTTTTTCTTTGTCAAATGTCACATAGCAGTTAAGCTCTGATTCAGACTTTTCAATCTGATCCACAACGGCCTGCATAGCTTCCACTGCTGTCACTTCACCTGCTTTAATCTTACCTGCAAGTTCAACAGCTGTACAATCTAATAAACTCATAGCATTTTCCTTTCCTGCATATATTTTGTTATTGTACATAACACATCCTGATGTTGTAATATTATCTTCCAGAGATAAAATACAACATTATTACTCTTATCAGAAACGAATATAATCTTTAAACAGTATTATAATCTTTAAACAATATTACAATCTTTAAACAGTATCAACATTTAAATACAGCATTATTACTCTACCGTCTTTGGAACTATAAATCCATATTCGTTAGCTTCAGGCGCGTTAGCAAGTGTGTCCTTACTTCCATCACCATTCGTAACAACATCTTCCCTCATAACATTATTTACAGGGAATACGTGTGACATAGGCTCAACACCAGTTGTATCAAGTTCGCCAAGCTTATCTATATAATCAAGCATACTTGCCATATCCTTC
>JBNMGS010000279.1:0-3475 GCA_050872365.1 Lachnospira sp. | reverse complement strand
GTATATTCTATGTTTACTAAGTGTGTCAAAAAAACTTCTATAAGAATCTAAAACATACTATTTATTATACATAGAAGATAAGGAAAGAGGAGCAATGGCAGATAAGGGTAAGTCAGAAAATATAATTGAACTAAAAGATATATGCAAGGTGTATGATGATAACGGCTTTAAGGCTGTTGATAACTTTAACCTGCAGGTTAAACGCGGTGAATTCGTAACATTTCTTGGTCCATCAGGATGTGGAAAGACGACAACGCTACGAATGATAGCCGGATTTGAGATGCCAACAAGCGGGCAGATTCTACTTAATGGAGAGGATATATCCCAGCTTCCGGCGAATAAGAGACCTATTAATACTGTATTTCAGCGATATGCCCTGTTTCCACATATGAATATATATGACAATATAGCATTTGGACTTAAGCTAAAGAAGCTTCCTAAGGATGTTATAAGAAAAAAGGTTAAGAGGGTACTTTCAATAGTTGATCTTGAAGGTTTTGAGAATAGAAAGATATCTACACTTTCAGGTGGACAACAGCAGCGAATAGCTATAGCAAGAGCACTTGTCAATGAGCCTGAGATACTTATGCTTGATGAGCCATTGGGTGCGCTTGACTTAAAGATGCGTCAGGAAATGCAGCTTGAGCTTAAGCATATGCATGATGAACTTGGAATTACATTTATATATGTAACACATGACCAGGAGGAGGCACTTACTATGTCAGATAAGATAGTAGTGCTTTCAGAGGGTAAGATACAACAGACAGGTACACCAGAGGATATATACAATGAGCCACAGAATGCTTTCGTAGCCGATTTTATTGGAGAGAGTAACATTTTTAAAGGAATTATGACTGGTAATATGAAGGTCAGATTCTGCGGTGGTGAGTTTATGGGTATGGATGATATACCAGATGGAACACTTGTTGATGTTGTTGTAAGACCTGAGGATGTAATTATAACTAAGCCTGAAGATGGAACAGTAACAGGTGAGGTTACATCGGTTATATTCAAAGGCATGCATTATGAGGTTACAGTAGAGTCAGGCAAATATGAGATGGTTATAAGAACTCCCAAGTGTTCTGCAGTCGGTGATAAGGTCGGAATGCAGCTTGAACCGGATGGCATACATGTTATGGTTGCAGAAGATCATACTACAAGTTTTGTGACAAGCATTAATGCTGACTATACACTAGATTTTAACGGAAAGGTTATAAACTGCGACTTAACAAAGGTTATACCTAAGTCAAGTATGAGCGATGGAACTCTTATTGATGAAAATAAGGAAAGCATAGATATCAGTAAGCTTAAGATAGTCGTATCTATACAGCCTTATGATATAAAAATGAGTGATGATATTGAGGAAGGTCTTGTATCAGGACGAATAATCAATCTTATATATAAAGGCGACCACTATAGTTATGTTATAAGGACTGAATACGGACATGACCTGATAGTTGATGATGAGTATCTGTGGAATATGGATGATACAGTAAGTCTTGTCATGCCAGAGGATAAGATGAAGTTCCAGCTTAAGAAGTAGCAAAAAAGCATTATGGAAATTTGAGGTGTTTAAGGATTGCGTGAATTGCGTAGCAATGTAGCAATTCTGATACATCAGTGAGTGGCAAGACATACTTTTGGCACTCACATTATTTTATATAAAAATTTACTTAAAAATTATAAAAAGGATTAATAATATGGGTGGAGTTTTTTCAAGAAAACAGCTTGGTATTCCTTATGGAATATTTCTTATATTGTTTGTTGCTGCACCACTTCTTGTATTGTTTTACTATGCATTTACAAATGGTTCAGGACAGTTTACATTTAGTAATCTTAGTGGTTTTTTTACAGACCCGAATACATTAGGAACACTTGTATATAGTCTGGCGCTGGCAGTTGTTGTTACGCTGGTATGTCTTTTGATTGCTTATCCGGTTGCCTATATACTTGCACAGAGTAATCTTAAGAGAAAGTCAGTTATTCTTATGCTTTTTATACTTCCTATGTGGATTAATTTCACATTAAGGATTACAGCACTTAAGGAAGTACTTTCACTTATAGAAGGCAATCTTGCATTTTACCCGTTCATCAATACAGTGATAGGTATGACTTATGATTTCCTTCCTTTTATGATTCTGCCTTTGTATACAGTACTTGATAAGATGGATAAAAGTGTCATAGAGGCAGCGGCTGATCTTGGAGCGAATACTTTCCAGACATTTGTTAAGGTTGTACTTCCTTTGTCGGTTCCTGGGATTATTAGTGGTGTGTCGATGGTATTTCTTCCGGCTATGACTAACTATGTCGTACTTGATATGCTTTATAACAGTACATATATTATGGGTAGTCTTATCGGAAGTTACTTCAGTGCATACGACTGGCACAATGGATCAATGATAGCGCTTATACTTCTTGTTATTATATGTGTTGTCAGTCTTGTGTCATCGGATGATTCAGATAGCGCAGGACGTAAGTTGTAGGGTTAATAGTGTATACACAGAATGGAGAAGTTATGTTAAAAAAATGTATCAGATATGCAGTTATCTGTCTTGTTCTAATATTTATGTATGTTCCAATTCTTATATTAGCGGTGTATAGTTTTACAGATTCACCCAATATTGGACCTATACAAGGATTTTCTTTACAGAATTATATAACACTTTTTACAACAGAAGAGTTGAGAAATATGATAACTGGTTCTATTATGCTTGCACTTGGAAGTGCGGTTCTTGCAACTATACTGGGAACTACAGGCGCTATAGGTGCATTTTATTCTGGAAAACGTGTGAAGAGTACTATTTCAGTACTTAATCAGGTTCCAGTTGTAAATGCAGATGTAGTTACAGGTTTTTCATTATGTATATTACTTGTAGTTGTATTTGGAATAAGTAAGGATACATATCTGCCTTTAGTTGCAGGACATGTAGTGCTTAGTGCACCGTTTGTATATCTTGCAGTTATGCCTAAGCTAAAGCAGATGGATAAGAGTCTTTATGAAGCAGCTCTTGATCTTGGGGCGTCACCTTTTTATGCACTTATACATGTTATTATTCCACAGGTGGCATCTGGTATATTATCAGGTTTTGTCATGGCGGTTACTTTATCGCTTGATGATTACTTTGTTGCAACATACACGAAGCCGGCTACATTTGATACTATAAGTACTTATGTTGTCAATGCAACGAAGGGTTCACAGACACAGATTAAAACAGCACTCTGGGCTCTTTCAACAATCATATTCTTATTTGTTGTGGTTATTGAGGTCGTTATGAATTTTGCACCTGTTGGCGGTAAGAAGGAGGCAAATGATGAGTAAGGATTATGGAAAGCCTGAAGAATCCGGGAATTATCGTAACAGAAATGTAGATTTATGTGGATATTGCAAAAACGATATTAATGTATATGCCAGGGAGCCAGAAAGAATGAGTGGAAAAATGAATAGAAGGTTACATATATTGCATAAGGTAGCTGC